>DASYMB010000063.1:0-6131 GCA_036009285.1 Pyrinomonadaceae bacterium
CCTTTAGGTGAGAAGATCGAACACTCTGCCGCTGGTCCAGTCATGGCGCTCGTGGCACTTAGTCATACGCCAGTTGAGCGACGGCTTTATACCGCCATGCTCGCGGCGATGAATGGCGCGGCCGGTTCAGAGACACAGGCCGAGACGCAGCCGAATGTTTTCACTGTTCGCTCGCTGATGGAACTCACCGGTATCGTCAGCTTGAGCACGATCAGACGCGGCCTCGAGGGACTGGTCGCGAAATTCAGCGTTGAGCGTGAAGTGAAGTCCAACGGCAATGGCGCGCGGGATAACACCGCCGCCTATCGTGTCTTCGCTCCCGAGCAGGTACTTGCGCGTCGTGAAGAGAGAGGGATGAAGTCATACGCGAAGGGCATCGACAGCGGTTTTGCGACTCGTTCGTTCGAGCGAGTTATTCAGAGAGTAGTTGAAAATCGAAACCTGAGTCGACGCGAGGCACAGGTGGCCTTGTGTTGTGTTGAGGGACTCACTAACGCGGAGATTGGTTTGCGCTTGCTGGTGAGTGAGCAGACGGTGAAGTTTCATCTGCGTCATATCTTCATCAAGTTTGGCGTGAAGCGAAGAGCCGAACTGATCTCTCGTTTGTTGCTGTAGTTTTGGAGTGCGCTGACCGGTCAGCGCTGTGGTCGTCCGCGACCTGTCGCGGCCAGCCATCGAATTTAGTAAAGACTGCGGCGCCAGGCCGCCGGATATTGAAGCGGTGACTATTCACCGCACTCCAAATTTGAAAACTTGATGCCGCCTCGCATATGAGGTTTCCCTTCGGGGTACTGTGTGTTTGCGATTCGCGCCGCGGGCCGGTCGAATCAATAAAACATACCAGGGCACAAGTGTATCGACCGCTTGTTGTAGGACAGGCATTCCTGTCTGTCCCTTTTGTTTACCCTGTGAACCAGGACAGACAGGAATGTCTGTCTTACTAAAGACGATGAGTACAAACAAGGACAAGAAAAAGAAGAGAAAGAAGCGAACGGCTTTGGTAATTTGCCGCGATCGCAAGGAGTTTTGGACTACCCAAGCGCAATTCTGGCAGTGGGCGCGAGAGGGAATCGTGACCAAGACCGACGACAACCCTTTGACCGGCACATTCAAACGAGAGCACGAGGAGTTACTGGTGCTACTCAGCAACACAGTCTTAAACCTGGCCCATCCGAATCACATGCGCGAAGCGCTGCTGTCGCGCCGGGTTGGGCTGGCGAGAAAGTGAACGAGACTCTTATGAGCAAAGGTATTCTTATTAACCGCACCACTTTCGGAATCGTCCTGACCATGATTTGTTTTGCAGGTTCGCTAACGGTTTCTGCGCAACAAACCTCCGAGACTACCGCTTCGGATAACACTCTCGCTACTAACACGAACCGGCCCGAAGTAGTGATGACTTCCAATGCGGACGATCGCTACCGCATCGGTCCCGGCGACGTGCTCGACATACGAATCCTTAATCGGCCCAACCTTTCCCGCGAGGCCGTTCGCGTCGAAGGCAACGGTATGATTCGCATGCCCCTCATCGATACGGAAATTCAAGCTGCCTGCAAGACCGAAGGTGAGCTGGCGAAAGAGATTGCTGAGCGGTATACGAAGTTTTACCGTAAGCCTCAGGTTGACGTGTTTATTAAGGAGTACCACTCAAAGCCGGTGGCGATTATCGGAGCGGTGAACGAACAGAGCCGGTTCGAGTTGCAGCGGCGCATTCGTTTGCTCGAGCTTCTCACCTACGCCAAGGGCGTTTCGCCCAAGGCAGGTCAGACCATAAACATCGTGCACTCGCCGCCTTCGTTGATTTGCCAAAAAGCGGAGCCGGAAACAGATGACGCGACCGCGGCGTTTTCGAGTTACAAACTTAGCGAGACCCTTGAAGGCCGTCCTCGATCCAATCCCTACATCGAGCCGGGCGACATCATTACGATCCCCGAAGCTAATCAGGTTTACGTTGTGGGCAATGTCTTTACGCCGTTAACGATTCCACTCAAGGAGCCGATCACGCTTTCGCGCGCGGTTGCTATGGCGGGCGGTGTTAAGCAAGACAGCAAGAAAGACAAAGTCAGAATTGTGAGACAAGACCCGGGCACGGCGACCAGCAAGGAAATCGTCGTGGACTTGAGTGCGATTGAAAAGAAGCGTGCTGACGACGTTGTGCTGATGGCCAACGACATCATTGATGTGCCCGCGTCGGGAACCAAAAGCTTTTTGCGCACCCTGCTCGGCACCGTCGCACCATCGGTGGCGCAAATGCCGGTGCGCGTGATTGGGCCATGAAGAATTTCGGATTTCGGATTGCGAATTTCGAATTTCTCGCGTGCAGACTGGAGTCTCGGAATCTATGGACAAGGTTGAGTTAGAGAAGAGGACGAAGCACTTTGCGCTGAAGATAATCGCGTTTGTGGCCACGCTTCCTCACACCAAAACGTGCGCGATCGTCGAATATCAACTCGTCAAGGCTGGCACGTCCGTCGGAGCAAACTACCGAGAAGCCAATCGAGCTGAGTCGCGGGCCGACTTTATTCATAAGATTGCCATTGTTGAGAAGGAGTGTTCCGAGAGCGGCTTTTGGCTTGAAATCTGCGACGAAGCCGACTTCGGAAATGTTGAGCAGCGAAGTTGGCTTTTGCGCGAGTCGAGAGAGTTGCTTGCCATCTTTACTAGCATAGGAAGAAGCACCAAGAGCAACCGCGCGAACGCTTGATTTGAAAAATCCGAAATCCGAAATGCGAAATCCGAAATTTTACAGGTGAAAGATGAAACCATCTCGAGAACTAATTAAGACGGATCCCAATGGCACCGCTATCGACCGGGCCATTGAGTCTACTGGCTATCCGCATTCGTACAATTACGGCGTTGATCCAAACGCAGAGTCCGAAGTCCACTTGCTTGATTACTGGCGCGCGGTGCGCAAGCGATTGTGGCTGGTCATCAGCATCGTCGTACTCGTCTCGATGCTTTCGGTCATCTACGTTGCCCGCAAACCGGACATCTATCAGGCCGGCGCTCGCGTACAGGTGGATCTGGAAAACAACGCCGCACTGGTGGGCAGCAAGGCGCCGTATATGTTTGGCCCCACCAACGATCCCGTCTACTTCAACACGCAGTTACAAATCCTGGTGAGTCCCGGGCTGATGCGACGCGTCGTGAAGACCCTCGATCTCGAGCACAACCCAAATTTCTTCAAGGGAAACTCCACGCAAAAAAGATCGACCTGGCAAACCATCAAGGGGATGGTCGGGTTCGGCGGCGGCAGCAAGCCGGACGCCAACTTGCCACCGACCGATGAACTGCAGTTGCGCACTACGGTCGCCGCCGCCAGTTCTCATGAAGACCTGGCGGAGGCCAAGCGTCTCGCTCCTTATGTCGGCGCGATTCTCGGCGGCTTGAAAGTTGACCCGGTCAAGGAGACGCGTGGTCTATACAAAGAGACGCGCTTGATCGATATAAGTTTCACGCATACCGATCCGGAAGTCGCTTCGAAAGTTGTCAACGCCATCGCCGAAACGTATGTCTTCAACAACCTCGAAAAGAAGGGTGAAACAAACACGGCTACCGGAGACTTTCTCGAGAAACGGATCGCCGAATTGCAGCAGCAAACGCACACCGATGAGGAGCGTTTGGTTAACTACGCCAAGAATCATCAGATAATTTCACTGGACGCGAACCAGAACACCGTGGTCGAGAGACTTGCCGGTCTGAACAAACAATTGCTCGAAGCCGAGAATGAACGGATCCTGGCTGAGTCGCAGTATAACGCGGCAAAAGCGCCGGGTAAGGCAAACGCTCTCGCCGACGTCGATGCCAAACAGGCTAACGAGGTCGAGGGCAAACTGGCGGATCTTCGTCAGAAGCGAGCGCAGTTGATGGTTGACGCTACCGAGGAAGCGCCGGAAGTAAAAGAGATCGATCAGCAGATTGCCGAGCTGGATCGGCAACTCAAAGATCTTCGCAGCCGCAAAAGCAACACTCTGCTGACGAACCTGGAAACCAACTACCGGCAAACGCTTGGTCGCGAGCAGGAGTTGCGCAAGTCGTTTGAGAAACAGCGCGGCGAAACCCTCACGCAAAACGAAGCCGCGATCAACTATCGCATCATTCAGCAGGAGATTGTCACGAACAAAGCTTTACTCGACAACCTGCTGCAGCGTTCGAAAGAGAACGACGTGATCATGGCCAGCAAGCCCAACAACATTTCCGTGGTCGATTACGCGATTACTCCCGACGGTCCCATTGGTCCAAATCGCACGCGCACAGTTTTCATTGCCTTATTCCTTTCGCTCGGGTTGGGTGTAGGCTTCGCGCTGCTGCTGGAATACCTCGACGACACTGTTCATTCTTCGGAAGAAGTTGAGCGGTTGTTGCATCTGCCCGCGCTCGCAGTGATTCCCGCCGCCAGCGGTAACGGGAGCCGCCGGCTGTTGGCAGGTCCCGGTGCTTTGCAAAAGCGAAACGGCAACCCGGGTGACAATCCCGAGTTGCTGATGAATGTCGACGGTCGCTCGCCTTTGGCTGAAGCCTATCGCCATCTGCGCACCTCGGTGTTGCTGTCGACCGCCGGGCGGGCGCCGAAGTCTTTGCTGGTTACTTCAAGTTTGCCGGGCGAGGGTAAGACAACGACTGCGGTCAATACGGCCGTCAGTTTGGCCCAGACCGGAGCGAGTGTGGTCATCATCGATGCCGACATGCGGCGGCCGCGGCTGCGCTCGATTTTCGGATTGTCGGAACGCGCCGGCTTGAGCTCTATCCTTTCGAACGAGCTGTCTGACGCCGAAGTGGAAGCATTGATTGCGAAGGGCCCGGTGGCCGGCTTGCACGTATTGACCGCTGGTCCAATACCGCCCAACCCAGCCGAGCTGCTGGGCTCGGACCAAATGCGCCGGCTGATGGCAACGCTCCAATCAAGATTCAATCACGTGGTTGTAGATTCGCCGCCGGTCAGCTCGTTTACCGATGGCGTCCTGATCTCGTCGATGGTTGACGGCGTGTTGCTGGTGGTGCACGGCGGCAAGAGCTCACGGCACGTAGTGAAGCGTTCGCGACAATTGCTCCTTGACGTCGGCGCCAAGATTTTTGGCGTGGTCCTTAACAACGTCCAGACTCAGTCGCATGACTACTACTATTACGATCGCTACTACGGCGCCCGCTCTTACACGAGCGATGCCGAAGAGGAAATGGAAACCTCGGCCGCCTCGTCAATTGCATCTGGGCGATAGCGCGCCTTCGAATGAATTGGCCGCGGATTTACGCGGATTCCATGAACGTTGGTTAAATGATCTCACCGCATGGCATTGCTTGACGTTGTTCCTTCGCTTTTTTTATGAAGAAAGTCTCTTTTGTTTTTGGTACGCGGCCGGAGGCGATCAAACTCGCGCCCGTGATCCTGGCGATGCGTGGACGAACCGACTTGATGCCCCACGTTTGC
This sequence comes from Pyrinomonadaceae bacterium, assembly GCA_036009285.1. Classification (GTDB taxonomy): domain Bacteria; phylum Acidobacteriota; class Blastocatellia; order Pyrinomonadales; family Pyrinomonadaceae; genus PSRF01. The sequence goes on from DASYMB010000063.1 coordinate 5,426, forward strand.
GTTACGGGGCAACACCGCGAGATGCTGGACCAGATGCTGACCGTGTTCGGAATCACCCCGGACGTTGATCTCAACTTAATGCAACCCAATCAAGCTTTGTCGGGGTTAACTGCGCACGCCCTCATGTCGGTGGCTTCTTACTTAGAAGCACATCGACCAGACATAGTAGTCGTGCAGGGAGATACAACCACGACTTTCTCCGCCGCGTTGGCGGCTTTTTATGGTCGTATTCCAATCGCACATGTTGAAGCTGGCCTGCGTACCTGGGACAAATCATCGCCGTTCCCGGAGGAGATCAATCGTAGCCTTACCAGTCGTCTCGCCGATCTTCACTTGGCTCCCACCGATTGGGCCAGAGGTAATCTGCTGCGCGAAGGTATTCCTGAGAATAGAATTTTTGTAACTGGCAATACCGTGATCGATGCGCTCAACCTCGCTATCGCGAAAACGCCAATTGATAAGGGCTCAGTTAACGGTTTACCAGTCGATCTATTGAACGGTAATAGTGACCGACCGCTGGTTCTTATTACCAGTCACCGCCGGGAGAATTTCGGGCCAGGTTTCCAGTCCATCTGCGAAGCAGTGCGCTGCTTGGCGGAGGAATTTTCCGAGGCGGCGTTCGTCTACCCGGTTCATCTGAACCCGAGTGTGCGCGAGCCCGTGTTTAAACTCTTGAGCGGAATCGACAATGTGTTCCTCCTTGAGC
>DASYMB010000064.1:0-12305 GCA_036009285.1 Pyrinomonadaceae bacterium
CTGCCGCGGTCGGCAGTTTTTGACATGGCGATTCAGAGTCCCAATCGAATTCTTCGAGTAGCCACCCACGGCCGCGGCATTTGGGAGACTTCGATTTCGACCGTACCGGCAGCGCCTGGTATTTCCGGTCGTGTGTCTGACGCTGCCAACAATCCGGTGAGCGGTGTTCTGATCACCTTTGAAAAAAATTTCCAGGGAACAATCACAACGCAGACTACGACCACAGATGCGAGCGGCGACTATTCCTCCGGGGACCTGGGTGCTTTGAATAGTGTGAAGGTTACTCCCTCGAAAGCCGGATTCACTTTCAGTCCGCTGAGTATCAGCTTCATAAACACCGGAAGCGGTACAGCAAATTTTACTACCGCGTCCAATCCCTCGAACACAGTGCAGTTTCCTGCCCTCAGCCAAAGCGTTAACGAGACCCTGGACCAGACCACGAAGATCGACCTGACAGTAAGCCGCAGCGGCGATCTCTCCGGCGCAGCCACGATCGACTACGCCAGTGCGAACGGGACCGCAAGCGACCGCTCCGATTATCTCGCGTCGTCGGGTACGCTGCGGTTCGCCGCCGGCGAGGCCTCGAAGACAATTACAGTCTTCATCGTTGACGACCGCTTTGGCGAAGGTCCCGAAACTTTCACTGTTAACCTAAGCAACGCGGTCGGCTGCATTCTCGGCTCGCAAGCCACCATCACCGTCACCATCAACAGCAACGAAGCTGTGAACGGACTGAATCCGGTTAAGGACGCCAGCTTCAACACGGATTTCTTTGTGCGCCAGCACTACATCGATTTCTTCAATAGTGAAGCGGACGCGCCGGGCCTCGCGTTTTGGAAGAACCAGATTGATGAATGCGTTACGCAGCAGTGTCGCGAGATTAGGCGGATTAACGTTTCCGCCGCTTTCTTTGTCTCGATTGAGTTTCAGGAAACCGGTTACCTGGTCTATAAGGCCAACCAGGCAGCTTTTAATTCGGGAGAGTTCTTGAGGTTACAAGATTTCTTACCAGACCTGCAGGACATCGGGCGCGGCGTCGTCATTGGGAGTCCCGGCGCCGACGCGCAGTTGGAAGCTAACAAGCAAAGGTTCTTTTTGAACTTCGTACAGAAGCCAGTCTTCTTTGCGCCGCCATTCTATCCGACCACGTTAACCGCGGCGCAATTCGTAGACAAGATGAACGCGAACACCTTCGATCCGCGGAATCCCGGGGCCGGCGCACTCACACCAGCGCAGCGTAATAGCCTGGTAGCCCAGTTGTCCCCGAATCCAGCCTCGCCGACGTTGCGCGCCCAGGTGCTGCGCACGATTTCAGAAAATGGCGTCTTTAATTCGCGACAGTACAACAAAGCGTTTGTGCTCATGCAATACTTCGGTTATCTGAGACGAAATCCGAATGATCCACCGGAGCTCAATCTCGATTACAGCGGCTATAATTTCTGGTTGGGTAAGCTAAACCAGTTCAATGGAAACTTCGTTGAAGCCGAGATGGTCAAAGCTTTTATCGTGTCGAGTGAATATCAGGGACGGTTTGGACCGTGAGCGTCAGAACCACCTGCGTGAGCGGGTGGCCTGAGACCTGAACCCGCTTAACGTTCTGACATGGCCGCCCGCTCACGCAGGCGGTTCTGACAAGACGACGTATTGGGGTCTAGATTTCTTCTTCGGGATCGATCCGGATCTTCATCCGCTGAAGTACTTGCACATCCTCATCAGTCAGTTCAAGAGTCCCTTCACCACCAGCTTCATCTTCACCGGAATGAGGGCGCAAGCCAATTTCCAGCCGCAGCGTCAACTCCATCTCGTAACCTGCTTCGCGCAATCGTTCGATTGCCTCGGCGACCCTGGGTGAGTTTTCTACCGACTCGTTAATCGCCGTTCCAATGTCGCGAACGATCTCTTTTGCGTCGTCGTCTATTTCCAAGCTGCAAACGCCCCTGTCCCGAAAAAATACTTTCTTGATTAAACTGCTGGCCGGTGCTCCACATGCTACGCGAGCGTGCGGCGGAGGGTCAACCAGAACAGAGAACAGAGATCAGAGAACAGAGGTCAGAAGTCAGAGATCAGAAGTCAGAAGTTGGCAGTAGGAATCGGAATGGGAAAAGAGAACGCTATCTGACCTCTGATCTCTAACCTCTGACCTATGACCTCTGGCCTCTGACCTCTGACCTCTGGGACCTCTGACCTCCGGCCTCTGGCCTCTGACCTCTAGGACCTCTGACCTCCTGCCTCTGACCGCTGACCTCTGACCTCTGACCTCTGACCTCTGGCCTCTGGCCTCTGGCCTCTGGCCTCTGCGAACAAAGCGCCTTGAAATCGCCTGCCGGGTCAATTACTCTTAGGCCTTTCATCCATCATCATCCAAAGGGAATTTTTTTTAAGGGCAAGGCAAGGAGTTCATGAGAGCTTGCGCCCGGGGCGAACATTTTTTATGTACAAGACAATTGGAATATTAACGGGCGGCGGCGATGCCCCGGGACTGAACGCAGTAATTCGAGCGGTGGTGACCACAGCGACCGGACAATACGGGTTGAATGTTATCGGTATCGAAGACGGCTTCGAGGGTTTATTGGGAGAGACCCACACGCGGCCGCTTACTGTCGCGGACGTCCGTGGATTGTTGCCGCGCGGCGGGACGATTTTAGGGACCCGCAATCGCGGAAAGTTTGTGGAGCGCAACGCAGAAGGCGTGGTTTCAAAACCAGCGGCTGTTTACCATGAAGCGGTAGAAAACATTCAGCGCCTGGGCATCGATGCCTTAGTCGTGTTAGGCGGCGAAGGAACGCTAGCTATTGCCGCGGAGTTTGACCGGCTGGGAGTTCCGGTAGTTGGTGTTCCCAAAACGATAGACAACGACCTCGCTTGCACGGAATTGACTTTCGGTTTCATCACCGCTCTCGACATTGCTACTGACGCACTCGATCGTCTGCACACGACTGCCGAATCGCACGAGCGCGTTATGATTCTGGAAGTAATGGGTCGACACACAGGCTGGATCGCATTGCATTCGGGAATTGCGGGCGGCGCGGACGTGATTCTTATCCCGGAGATTCCCTTCACCATGCAGTCCGTCGCAGACCGGATACGCGCGCGCGACGACGCTGGATCCAATTTTAGTATTGTGGTGATTGCTGAAGGCGCACTCGAAACCGGGCACGAACTCATTTACCAGGACAAAGGCGACCAGCAACATGCGCCGCGCCTCGGCGGAATCGGGGCCTACTGTCAGCGGGAACTCGAGACGCTTACCGGAAAAGAAACGCGTTGCGTTGTGCTCGGCCATCTGCAAAGAGGTGGCAGGCCCAACGCATTCGATCGTATGCTGGCAACGAACTATGGATCGTGCGCCGTGCGGGCGCTCGTGGAGGGCAAGCGCGCGGTGATGGTGGCGCTGCAGGCCGGCGATGTCATCACTGTCCCCATCAGCCAGGCAATCGCCAATATTAAGACTGTGCCATCAAATGGCCAGTTGGTAAGGACAGCGCGAGATACGGGAATTTCTTTTGGCGCTCCCGACGAGGCGATGTATCACCGCCGGAATTAGCGAAGACGGTTGAACCCGTAAAGTAATCTGTTGGATTGCGATGCTTCGTGATCTCTCAACTGAGGCCAACCATACGTCGCAAACCAAACCGGGGAACGCCGCCACCCGCTTGGGGTGTTAGCAGTTTGCTTTTACAAACTAGAAAGAGGCTTTAGTTGTCAGCCGAAATAAAAGAAAAACTCCAATTACAACTGGACGAACTGGAATCCGAGTTACGCGTGCACCTGCCCAAGGAGATCAAGCGCGCACTTGAATTTGGGGATCTGCGCGAAAATTCCGAGTACCGCGCCGCGCTTGATCGGCAAAATGTAGTGAAGGCGCGCATCGTGGAGTTGCGCCAAAGAATAAGCGAGATCGCTTCGATCGATGTTTCGAAAATCTCCCACAACAAAGCCGGTTACGGCTCGACGCTGGTTCTGTTCGACGGCGAAAAAGATGAAGAAGTAACCTACCGTCTGGTCACTCCCGAAGAAAGCGATCCGCAGGCTGGCTTGATCTCGACAACGTCTCCGGTCGGCAAGAGCTTAATGGGCAAAGAAGAAGGCGACGAGGTGGTAGTGCGCACACCCGCCGGCGCTCGCAACTTCGAGATCAGACGATTGACTACGATCCACGACCAAGTAGGAAACAAGGCATAGCGCCAGACGACGGCGGCTGCTCTCAAACCTAGGACGGCCGCCACAAAACTTGTCGAACGCAGGTAGAGCTTCCGCTTTTTCGTTTCCCACCGCTTAATTTCTGTCGTTCTCTATATGTTTGATCATGTCCATATTCCTCGATAAGCGAAACCGTGTAGCCTTATCCGAGCGCCAACTAACGTATTGCGTAAGGGCTTGGGATGTTTTGTGTGGGGAAAACAAAATAATTCTCATAGTCAACGAAGCTGGAATGGATGGTTCTCGTACTCGTTTTATTGAGGAAATGAATGTTGTCTATTTGGGTGCGAATGCTTATCCGGGTGAGGGATTTAGTGCAAATTCCCGGATGTCGGTGCTAGCATGTTTAGCGCCCGAATTATCTCATGCTGAAAGGTTTAGTAGGGGGTACAGGCGGCCGCTGGAAATGCCCGACCTGCTGATTGACGAAGCCGAAACGAGCTTAAACGCGTCCTTTCATCAAGCGCTGGGCTCACAGGATCGAGAAGATTTAAGAGAAGATGCGCGGGATTGGATTACTATCTGGCTCGCTGCTCAATCTAATCTAGGAGAAGTGTTATGAACATCGAACCGAGTGGCGTGCTTCTGGTTGGACTGTGTGACATTCAAACTGAAAAGTGTACTGCGAAGGCTCCAGCGTCAGTTACCGCAGTATGGGCTTTGCCCGCTCGAAGACAAATCAATGTCTGCAGCCCCTGTCTGAATGAGATGGTGCGTAGCGGAGATTGGCAAATTGAAGGCTCAAGACTCCGGCGTCGCGCTGATGTTGCGGTCTTCGATAAGTCTGGAAATCTTCAACTAGTTGTTGAAGCAAAATATATAGGACCAGACGAGGCCACCTTGAATCGCGCGGTCCAAATACGCCGGAATCTACTAGTGCATTCAGGCATACCTGATAGTCCATTCTTTCTTATTGTGTTTCCTGACCATTTCTATCTTTGGAAGAAAGGACTACCTGATACTTACGATCGGCAGGCGGACTATTCGGTGGATACTGAAATATTTTTCAAGTCCTTCGGCGAGGAGTGGAGAAATTCATTCGAAAAGATGTCCGGCGTCGAATTTGAAAAATTGGTTTCTGAGTGGATCAAGGACCTGAGTAATGCGAACGATACATCGACGATTCCCGATTGGGCTCGAGCGTCTGGCTTATATGAGGCAATAAGGAACGGGTCTGTTATAACCGAGGCTGCTGTCTAAGTTTGATGACATAGTTAAGCAGCCTAACCGCTGTAAACTAACAAAACTTTTCGGCATAATAACTAAAGGAGAATCGAACCAAAAAATGTTTGTCGGTGCTATTGGCCGTGGGGCGCAAAGAATTATCGATGCGATGGTGCGCTGGCTCGCCTACGGCCACATCAATCCAAATATCCTTACCGTCATCGGTGTTGCCATAAATGTTCTTTCCGGGTTGCTCTTCGGCTATGGCAAATTTTTCTGGGCTGGAATTATCCTGATCGTTGCGAATCTTTTCGACATGCTGGATGGACAGGTGGCGCGCCTTTCGGGGCGGGTCACGCGCTTCGGCGGATTTCTCGATTCCTCTCTCGACCGACTTTCCGACATGGTCGTTTTCGTCGGCTTGATGACCTTTTACGCCCGTGACACTCCTTATCACTCCACGCTCAATGTTTTTCTTGCGGGCGCAGGACTAATGGGTTCAGTTATGGTAAGCTACGCCAGCGCCAGGGCCGAAAGCCTTATTCCGAAGTGCGATGTGGGTTTTCTACGGCGTCCCGAGCGTGTGGTTTTGTTGATAATTGGGGCCTTGAGCACTCATCCGGGTTCGACAAATTTCTTCGCCAATCGAATGCCGGCAGTCCTGTGGGTGCTTGCAGTGGGTTCTTACTGGACCTTCGCCCAGCGCATGTATCACACGTGGTATGAGTTGACTAAACTAAAAACCGAATCGGGTGAGGAAGAGACAGTAGCCGCTATTCCCGCATCGAATCCCGGGCCTGAACGACGAGCTGAACAGCCTTTGGTACACAAAGCCGGTTAGCCCCAGGCATGGCACACGGGCAGCCCCGTTGGGGTGCTGAACCCCGACGACATTCAATTGATATCTGCTTCGAGTATTTGAGGTCAAAACAAACGTGATGATATGCCCCTGTTGTGGTGTTAAGTCTGCCAGCGCGGATAATGGAATTTTGACTGAACCGTGCTTTTCCTGCGGCGCGCACTCCGTGGGCGAACCGCTTCCACGGCCCGAACACGAACTGCCATCATACGCTCGCTCCCTCGTGTTGACAGTGATGGGAAGCTTGATGGTTTTGGTGTTTCTTATCCAGACAATCGTTGCTATGGCCCAACGTTCAACTCGAGGCGCTACGTCTAACCTGGCCGCCTTTTCGATGGTCCCGTTGGATTTCTGGTCATGGGTGGCAGCGGCTGAAACCGCCGCTTGGGGTTTGAAGTGGGTAATGATTCCGCTGGCGCTGTTTGTGATCCTGGCAGGTCGAAAAATTTATCGCACCATCCGGCGGATGCCGACTCGTTTCTGTGGGGTGCGCTACGCGCGCAACGGCTATGCGGCTTCCCTCGCGGTTCCGCTGCTGGTGTTAATCCTGATTGGTATAACGGTGCCGGAACGTTTGCGTCAACGCCAGCGAGGTATCGCGGCCGGGATTAATGCGAACATTTACAGAACCGATCGTGCCCTGGTTGAGTATCGTGAAAAATTCGGCACTCTGCCTAGCGACTTCCGAGATCTAAACCGCTTGCCGGATGCCGACGGATCGTTAGCCGCAGCCCTAAAAAACATCGACGCTTCAGGCTACACCGTCAACTCCGAAGTAGCGGCTGTGCCCACCAAGAAGCCGCAGCCACTTCGCGGCGCAGTTATCCTGAAGGCCTCGTCTTCCACCGCGGTGGATGAGCCGCTCGGCGGCGGTCTGTCGTTCACGAACTACGAGCTTCCTCTGCCGGGGCCAGATAACCTCAAGGGCACTGATGATGATCTGCTCGTTCGCGATGGTGTGATCATCAAAGTCTCGGATCTTCCGCGACGCGGAGTTACGACTACGTCCGCAGCGCAGCCACGCCGGCCCTAATAGACTACTTAGTTTTTGCATCGAAAGACGCCCTGTATACTCTGCAGGGCGTTGTTGTTTATGAAACTGACGGACGACCGCAGACCGATGACCAGATACTTCCAAACCGTCGTCGGTCAGCCGTCGCCGATCCCTTAAGAAAATGTTTCGCAAAATCCTAATTGCCAATCGGGGCGAGATCGCGGTGCGAATAATTCGCGCTTGCCGCGACCTTGGTATTTCGCCGGTCGCCGTTTATTCGGAAGCCGATACCGAGTCGGTCCATGTCAGGCTGTGTGATGAAGCAGTCTGCATCGGGCCCGCGCCGTCCGTTGATAGTTACCTTCGTATCCCCGCCATCATTGAAGCGGCAAAGGCGACCGGCGCCACTGCGATTCATCCTGGCTATGGTTTCCTGGCCGAGAACGCCGATTTTGCCGAAGCGGTTGCGCAAGCGGGTTTGATCTTCATTGGCCCGAGCGCGGAAGCGATGCGCGTTATGGGTTCGAAGACGAGCGCCAGACGCGCGGCCATCGAAGCCGGCGTACCGATCGTTCCCGGCACAGTCGATCCTTTGCAATCCGTCGCGGAAGCGAAGGAGTTAGCCGAAAAGTTTGGCTATCCGGTCATGCTCAAAGCTTCCGCGGGCGGCGGCGGCAAAGGCATGAGACAGGTCGAGTCGTTTGCAGATTTACACTCCGGTTTTGATAACGCCAAATCCGAAGCAGCGTCGGCCTTTGGCGATCCTTCAGTTTATCTCGAGCAGGTGGTCGCGCGGCCGCGGCACATCGAGATACAGATATTTGCGGACAGCCAGGGCAACGTGGTGCATCTCGGCGAACGAGAATGCTCCATTCAGCGTCGTCATCAAAAGGTGATCGAAGAATGTCCCTCGCCAATTAACGATTCACGACTGCGCGAGGCGATGGGCACCGCAGCCGTAAAGCTGGCGCGCGCCGTTGATTATGTAGGCGCCGGGACGGTGGAGTTTCTCGTCGCCGACGAAACTCGCGACTTCTATTTTTTGGAGATGAACACGCGGCTACAGGTTGAGCATCCCGTCACCGAGCTGGTCACCGGAATCGATCTTGTTCGTGAACAGATCACGGTTGCCGCGGGAGCGCCGCTCTCGTTCACGCAGGCAGAGGTTCGCTGGCAGGGACACGCAATCGAGTGCCGTGTCTATGCTGAAGATCCGGAGAACAATTTCTTTCCTTCGCCCGGCAGGATCAGCTATCTGCAACTTCCGTTTGGACCAGGAATCCGCGACGACAGTGGCATCGAACTAAACTCCGAAGTGTCGATTTATTACGATCCGCTGATTTCAAAACTAGCGGCCTGGGGTCGTACCAGGGAGGAGAGCATCGATCGCTTGCGGCGCGCGCTCGACGAGTATGAAGTCGGTGGGATCAAAACTACGCTGCCCTTCTTCCGTAAGATTGTTCGCGATGAAGAATTCAAATCAGGACTACTCGATACCGCGTTCATCTCTCGTTTCAATCAACGCCGCGCCGCCGCGAAGGATGAAAACGGTCTGGAACAAAGGCGACAGGACATTGCCGTTATCGCCGCCGCCATTCTTCGTGCGACTCTGCAGCGAGCGGCAAACTTCAATAGTCGATCTCCGGAAGGCCAGAATCGCTGGAAGATGTCTGCCCGCGCGGCGCTGCATGAAGCGAGGAATTTGGTGGGCCTTCGCGACAAGAAGGCGTGAAGGAACTTGGGTTTCTGTTCTTCTCTGTGCAACCTCAGTGTCCTCTGTGTCTCTGTGGTAACGCCGGACAAACCACTCACCACGGAGACACAGAGGACACCGAGGTAGCACAGAGGAATGCAATTTAAGAAAACACCTAAAACAGCGAAGTTGCCACTCCTGCCGTCGCAAAGTTTATGAAGTTGAAAGCTCACCTATCCGGAAAAGATCACGAGGTTTCTATCCGTCTCGCGAGCGGCCGCGTTGACGCTGACGTAGACGGCCGGCACTACGACCTGGAAGTACGCGAGCTGGCGCGTGGAGAGTATTTGCTCATCAGTGGATCAAACGTTTACAAGTGCAGGATTGAGCAGCATCGCGATTCCCTTGCGCCCGGCGAAACATTCACGGTCGTTCTGCGCGGTCGAAACTACGAGGTGGTATTAGTTGATCCCAAGCGACTGCTGAGTGCGCAAAGCTCTGGCGGTCATCACACCGGCGCGGCTGAGATCGTTTCGCCCATGCCCGGCAAAATCGTGCGCGTACTGGCAAAAGCCGGTGACCACGTGGAGGCTGGCGCCGGCGTTATCGTCGTGGAAGCGATGAAGATGCAGAACGAAATGAAGGCACCAAAAGCCGGCACCGTTATTTCCATCGAAACGGAAGAAGGCGCAACGGTAAGCGCCGGTGATGTATTGGCGGTGATTGAATAAGGGATGAGGGTTGAAGGATGAGGGATGAAACCGAACCGGGATCACGAAACGTCGCTGTAGAATCTCCAGGAGAGTCTGATACTTCATGGACAAGCGGTTCTACTTCATCCCTCATCCTTCAGCCCTCATCCCTTCGCGTCCTCCTGTGGGACATTGACGGCACCTTGATTCATTCCCTTCGCCGCGGTGCGTTCAAAGATTACACGATCCCGATGCTCGAAGAAGTGTTTGGAACGGCGGGTCGTCTGCCGGAAATGATCGTTTCCGGAATGACTGATCTGCAGATTGTGGGTGAAGCGCTAAAGCATGAAGGCTTTACGCATGAAGACATTCGCGAGCGCATCGATCATCTGCGCGAGAGTTACATGGGTGCGATGCACAAAGCGACGGCAACCAATGAAGACTTTTTCGAACTCTTACCCGGTGTGCGTGCGACGCTTCAAGCTGTGGCCGATCATCCGCGTTATCGATCAGCGCTGCTGACCGGCAACATCGAGCCGGCGGCTCATTTGAAGATGAAGCTTGTCGGTCTTTCGGAATTTTTCGACTTGCCCGGCGCCTTTGGCGACGAATCCCACGATCGCCGCGATCTGCCCGCGCTCGCCTACGAACGAATCTGCAAACACCTGCAACTCGATCTGGCGCCGGAACAATTCATCGTCATCGGCGACACCCCCAACGACATCGAGTGCGCCCGACACTTCGGCGCCCGTGCCTTGGCCGTCGGTACCGGCCGCCTCTACAGTCGTGAGGATCTTCTCGCGTGTAACCCCGACGCGTTGCTGCCGGATCTTTCCTACGTCGAAATAGTCATGCAAACGCTGGCTGGCTTGTAAGTAGCGTTGAAGGTTCTGCGGCGGCAAACATGGCGTATCATGAGAAAATTGATTCCCGATTGCTTTCTATCGGTCCACTCCAACGATTTCAACAAAGCCGACCTGAATTGGCGTTGCGCCTAACTCACCCCACTCCCCAGCCCGAATTTTTATTTTTGGATTTCCTCGTCGGAGATTGCAGCTACCGAATGAATGATCAGAATTCGTTCGCCGTTGTGGTCCATGGGCATTGTCCTCTGGCGATCGATGAGCCAGCGCACCTTTCGAGTACCAGTGGCGTGGACTTTGATCGTGACAGTCAGTAGAGAGAGAGAGAGAGAGAGAGAGAGTTACTACTTGCGCGCTGTAGTGCCGAGGACACGGGCCAGCGCGGTTTCTATTTGAATCATGCCGTGGCGCGGTAACGAACCTACTTGCCGGACGAATCGCTCCTGCGAAACGGAACGGATCTGAAAACAATCAGCCGCTGAAGTTTTATCTAATCTATTCTGATTATCGGGGTCGAGTCTTACCATCCACGGAGCAACTGCGTACCGATCTTTCCAATCCGTAACTGGTACTACGACTTTGAGGGGCAGAACTCCGATAGCATCTTCGCTCACGATTACCGCAGGACGTGTCTTCTTGATCTCGGCCCCGATTGTTGGATCGAGGTTGATCAACCAAACATCGCCTTTACGCATGACCGAAATCATCCCCATCCAGTGAAGTGAAGGCCGTTAGTTCACGATCCGATTGGTAGTCTGCAAGCAGCGCGTTTGCCGCCTGGGCTAGTTGCTCCTCACCATTTTCGCTGCCCTCAAATGACGAAAGATCTTCGCGTATCAACCGGGTTGCTGCCTCTATCACAGCAAGACGTTCCGCGGTAGTGAGTTGTTTGAGTTGATCAATGATCTCGCTATTGGTCATCTGTGAACTCCCGAACCAGTATTTCGTGTCGACAATTTAGCACAAAGCATGTGTTGAACGTCAGATGCGGTGGAAGCCTTTGAGAATGTCGCGCGTCGCGAGGCGCAGGATTACGGGGCGGCCGTGGGGACAGGTTGTCGGGGAGGAAGTTTTTAGTAACCGATCGATCAACCAGCGCATCTTCTCGGGCGAGAGCGGCATGTTAACTTTGATGGCTGCATGACAAGCGAGCGAAGCGGCGATGTCGTCACGCAAAGTTTCGCGTGCTGCGCCTTTCTTCTCCGCGTCAACTGTTTCGAGTAATTCAGCTAGCATGTTTCGCGCTTCACCCGCGGGCAGATCCGCCGGCGTCGCCTTTATCGCCACGGTGCGACCCGACAAGCGCATCAACTCAAAGCCGTAACTTTCAAGTTCCGCGGAGATCGCATCAAAGATAGATGCCTGCGCGGGTGTTAAGTCAAAAGTTTCCGGAATCAACAAATGCTGCGACTCGGCAAGCCGGGACGACTCGAGCGCGCGATACTTATCAAACAGGATGCGCTCATGGGCCACATGTTGATCGATGAGCAGTAAGCCTTCGTTGTCGGTGGCGATGATGAAGCTTTCGTCGAGTTGACCTAAGGGACGAATGTCGTTTGACAACGATTCGACTGAAACTTCGCGGGCGTATTTTTCTGCGGAGTTCAGAGGTGGAAGTTGATTTATTGGCCCGCCCGCTACCGCAGGCCGTTCTGACAGAGGCTCGCGCTCCGCGCTCGTGGCGGGCGAATCGAGCACCCCGGCCGGGCTGCCCGTCTGGGAACCCCGCCCGCCCGCGGTCCCAGTATTCAGTTGACGTTGGACATTGGACGTTGGACTTTGGACGTCATCTGGAATCGGCAACGACGAGAACTCAATGCGTGGTTGGGTAACGGGTGGT
>DASYMB010000065.1:0-4055 GCA_036009285.1 Pyrinomonadaceae bacterium
ACACCGGATTTGAATTGGGCCTGGGCGGTGGCCATCGCAAACAACAGCATGAGCCCGCATGCCAAAATACGGAGAAGACTAGACGTGGTTCGTTTCATTGGAAGGCGCCCTCCTGAGGCGACTGGAGTTTCGCAGTCTTTCGCGTTACTCACTCTTCAGTCGTAACGTGAACAGACTTTATGGAAGTATTCGTCAAAGAGTGTTGACTCTTACTTCTGTGGGGAAGCAAAAATTGAACAGACGCGTGAACACGACACCGGGGGAAGGGATTCGTATGTCCGCTGGTACACAAACGATGCTGGTTTAATAACACCAAAAACCGAAAACTTCAATATATTCCGCCAGCGGAGTCTGCTAAGCTGAACTGCTCGATCAGACAAGGAAGGGTTTCCTTTGGAGTGCGGTGACGTGAGCGCCCCAAACGCGGCTGCCGCGCCGGGGACCCGCCCTACCACCGCTTTGGTCGGCTGCGACTGTCGCAGCGTTGTAGATTGAATTCACCGCAGGGGTCGGCGTCGAGAGGCCGCGGGGTGGTCGAGTCAGTCGCACTCTAAAATTTCAACGACATCATGTTTCGATCCATGGTCATCTCGACAATCACGCTGCTAAGCTGCTCAGCTTTGTTCGGACAAACAACTAACGCGATCGCACCCGGTGCGCCCGGACTCGATGCTCATTGGACCAGCGCGGCCAAGAATGGATTCGGAACTGCAAACACGCTCTCCTCGAAAGTATGGTTCACGCTCAACAACGGTGTGATGACCGAGGTCTATTACCCCACGCTCGATGTCCCTAATGTTCAGACACTGCAATTCATCATCGTCAGTTCAGATGGCAAACGCGTCGAGACTGAAGCTGAAGACATGGAGCATCGTGTTGAGGTACTCGATCCGGCTGCACTAACCTTCCGTCAAATCAATACGGCAAAGAGCGGCGCTTACACAATCACGAAGACGTACGCGACCGATCCGGAACGCAGTTCAATTCTCATCGACGTCAATTTCCGTGTGAATGCGCCCGGCACTCATCCTTTCAGGCTTTACGTCTACTACGATCCGTCGCTGGACAACAGTGGTATGCACGACTCCGCCTGGACAGATGGCAGTTGGCTGGTCGCTGCGGATGCCGACAAAGCGTCAGCGCTTACCGTAATCGGCGAGCGCCTTGTCGATCCGAGTAGCGGCTATTTCGGTACAAGTGATGGGTTAACACAACTGCGACGTGATAATCGCGTCACTTCCTACCCACGCGCGAACGACGGCAACGTGGTGCAGACTGTGGGCGTGCGACAGCCGCTGGGAATGGCAGCGTCGAGGAAGCGGTTCACTCTGGTGCTTAGCTTCGGCCGTAACGCGCAACAAGCGATCAGTAATGGCAACGCGTCAGTCAGAAAGGGTTTTGAAGCGGCGCGGGCTGAGTACGAGCGTGGCTGGCATGCTTACGCGAAAACGCTTCCGCACGTCGAGCCGAAATATCAGCAGCAGTTCAATATCGCAGCGATGGTCTTAAAGGCACTCGAAGACAAAACCTATCGCGGCGCGATGATCGCCTCGCCATCAATCCCCTGGGGCGGTGGGCCAAATGCCAATGAGGCTACAATCAGCGGCTATCATGCGGTCTGGTCGCGCGATCTTTATCAGGTAGCGACCGCATTTCTTGCCCTCGGCGATCGCGCCGGCGCCAATCGCGCACTCGATTATCTCTTCAGCGTGCAACAGAAACCCGACGGCAGTTTCCCGCAAAACACCTGGGTCGATGGCCGCGCCATTGGCAGTGGCTTGCAAATGGACCAGGTCGCGTTGCCGCTCGTGCTGGCTTATCAGTTGCAGCGAAGTGATCCAAACACCTGGCGCAAACATATCAAGCCCGCGGCGGATTTTATTCTGCGCCAAGGCCCGTTTACGGAGCAGGAGCGGTGGGAAGAGAAGCGCGGGTATTCGCCTGCCACTATTGCCGCGGAGATCGCGGGCCTGGTTTGTGCGGCAAGGATCGCCGCAATCAATAACGACCAAGTGTCCGCCGGCGTCTATCTCAAGACTGCCGACACCTGGTCAGGCAACCTCGAACATTGGACGGCGACCAAGGGCCGGCACGGCGACGGACATTACTATCTGCGTATCACTGAGAACGACAACCCCGACGACGGAGCAAAGATCGAGATCAACAGCAGCGACCGGGTCGCCGACGAACGCGCTATTCTTGATGCTGGATTTTTGGAGTTGGTGCGGTTGGGTATCAAAGCCGCCGACGATCGGTTGATTGTTGAGTCCCTCGCTCTAATCGATCAGTTAATCAAAGTGGAAACGCCGAACGGCTCCGCGTGGTATCGCTACAACCACGACGCCTATGGCGAACGAGCCGACGGTGGGAATTACGATGGCCGGACCGGCGTGGGACGACTCTGGACACTGCTCACGGGCGAACGTGGCGAATACGACGTCGCCCGCGGCGAGCTGGTTGCCGCGCGAAAGCGGCTGGATGCGATGATGTCTTTTGCGAACGACGGAATGATGATTCCGGAACAGGTTTGGGATCGTAGAGCGAGTCCACGTCCCGAGCTTCGTTTTGGTGAAGGGACTGGATCAGCCACTCCGCTCGCGTGGTCTATGGCACAGTTCATCCGTCTCGCTATCAACATCAAACAAGGTCATAATGTTGAGACTCCAACTTTGCCCGCGGCGCGATACCTGAAAGGCATAACAAACAATTGATGGTTGGTTCAAAAACTAAATCCGGCGACCCCAGGACCGAGGTTATCTTCGTCG
This sequence comes from Pyrinomonadaceae bacterium, assembly GCA_036009285.1. Lineage (GTDB taxonomy): Bacteria > Acidobacteriota > Blastocatellia > Pyrinomonadales > Pyrinomonadaceae > PSRF01. Next base: position 2,766 of record DASYMB010000065.1, read on the forward strand.
CTGACCTCGGAGGCACTCATCTTCGGGTGGCTACCGTGGATCGAAACGGGAATATTTACAACCGGCAAATGCAGCCCACGCCGAAAGCTGAGAAGCCTAACGAAATTGTGCGCGCGTTGATTGATGCCGTTCATGAGTCTGAGCGTCAGACTGCTGAGCAGGGCGGGCAGATTTCAGCCGTATCGTTGGCGGTTCCCGGGACTGTGAATGTAGCCGAAGGCGTAGTTGTAAAAGCTCCGAACGTGCCTTGTCTCGATGGCTTTCGTTTAGCGGCCGCCCTGGAAAGCGAGCTCGAATGGCCGGTGACTTTGGAGAACGATGCAAACGCCGCCGCGATTGGCGAGATGTGGCAAGGCGCCGGCCGCGGACATCGCACGCTGATTTGCGTGACGCTTGGCACTGGTGTGGGCGGGGGAATTATTCTCGATGGCAAACTCTGGCGTGGCGCTGATGGATCAGCCGCTGAGATTGGACACATCGGCGTGGATCCGTTTGCCGGCGTTGCCTGCATGTGTGGCAGCCGTGGTTGTCTCGAAGTTTACGCATCGGCGACGGCGATTGTGCGAATGACGCGTGAGGCACGGCCGCGTTATCCAAATTCGATCCTGCATAACACCGAAGATCTAACGTCGCAAAAAATCTATCAGGCCGGCACGGATGGCGACGAACTCGCGATTGAAGTATTCCGTCGGATGGGCGTCTATCTGGGGATTAGTCTCGCGAGTCTGATCAATGTTCTTAATCCGGAGCTAGTCGTTATTGGCGGCGGGTTGTCAAACGGGTGGGACTTGTTTGAGAAACACATGCACCAGCAGGTTATCGAGCGGGCGTTTCCCATTCCGGCGCGAGGCGCCAGGATTGTACGTGCGGAGTGTGGTGACGACGCCGGACTTCTGGGCGCTGCGCGGCTCGCTTTTACTGGTGAAGAGTTAAGAACACACCTGAGTGAAACTTTAGACGCGCCTCCTCAAGGACCAGCGGGGGCAAGCCGCCCTTATTGAGCGACTGGTGAATTCAGCTTGCAAGTGCAACAGTTGAATTCGTTTTCGTTCCAGAGGCGTGATGTTTACAGTTACCAGTGCACGCCCAAAGATCTCGCTCCGTTTTTTAGGAGCGAAACCCGGTGGCGTCACCTTCGCCGGGGCTGCAAAGCGGTTGCGCACCTACGGAGGTCCGGAGTAAAGAAGGACCGCCAGACTATAAGCATCTGGCCCCTCTGGGGCGAAGTGTTGCGCTTCAACTTGAATCCGCGCCCCAAGCTGATCTACGCCACTCAAGACTCGTATGAAG
>DASYMB010000066.1:0-7031 GCA_036009285.1 Pyrinomonadaceae bacterium
GACCGCAAACTAACAGTTTGCTTTACCAACGCGGAAAATGTTAACGGCCAAAAATGTTGACCGTTAGGGCCCGGATGCGGTAAGAACAGGGCGCACAATTACCACCGACGAATCGAATGAATAAGGTCACTCCAACGACTACGGAATTTCGCACGACCGCTCCCGAGGTCCTCGAGCGCCTCGACCGCGCGCGAAAATTTATCGATCTTTGTTATGACCTTCCGCTTAACTTGGACGAAATCTCGAGTCACGCCTGCTTTTCTCGCTTTCACTTTCTGCGATTATTTCGGCAGGCATTCAACCAGACGCCGCACCAGTATCTGATCGAACGCCGCATTGAAAGAGCCAAGGAGCTTCTGAGCGCAAACGATCTGCGGGTTACAGACGTTTGTTTCGCGGTAGGGTTTCAGAGCCTTGGTTCGTTTAGCAGTTTATTCCACAAGTCCGTCGGCCACCCGCCCAACACGTTTCGGGAGAAGAGCCGCGCGACGCAAGCCGCGAAGCGACGGATTCCGGGATGTTTTCTCGTGATGTATAAACTGGACGCCTAAAAACTATCCGCAGATTACACAGATTACGCAGATTCAATAAGAACAAGAAAAGCGTTCAGGCCACAGGGCGGCAATAGTTACCACCACCCTTCCTTTCTAGTCGTCTTATTGAATCTGCGTAATCTGTGTAATCTGCGGATAGTTTCTGCGGGGGGCTTTAGCAATTTTCGAGAAGCACTTCTTTGTAGGATCACGTACTCTTGACGAAAATTCTATCGAGGAGAACCCGCATATGATCCGAAGGATGTCACACGCTACCATCTTCGTAAACAACCAGGATGAGGCGCTCGATTTTTATACCGGCAAGCTGGGCTTCAAGGTCCATACCGACGCGATGGTTGGCCCAGACTTTCGCTGGCTTACCGTTAACGCACCGGACCAGCCGGATTTCGAAATCATTCTGATGGAGCCGAAGGCCGGCATGTTGATGGACGAGCCAACCGCGGGCCAGGTGCGCGCGATCATGGACAAGGGCGTGTTGGGCGCCGGCGCGTTCCACACCGACGACTGCCGCGCGACTTACGAAGAGTTGAAAAGCAAAGGCGTGCAGTTTGTTTCCGAACCGGCCGAAAGACCTTACGGCATTGAGGCAGTCTTCAAGGACAACTCCGGAAACTGGTTTAGCCTCACCGAGCCGAGTAAAGAACATTCTTAGTACAATTTCCCGGCGCTTTTAGTAGGACAGACATTCCCGTCTGTCCCTCGAAGCGAATTGAAGGTTCGGATGAATTGCTTCTCCAGGATTGACCCTCTAGGCAGTCGATAAAAGCAGGGAGGCAGGAATGCCCGTCCTACATAAAGCCCTTATGTCCAAACATTTGAAATGGACTGATCGGAGTTTTCAATTCACGTTTCCGGTCGAAGTTTATCCGGAGATGATTGAACGCCTGCGAGGCACGCCCGCACGTTTGGAAGATCGTGTTGGGTCTATCGCTCCGCAAGTGCTAACGAAGCGCGACGGCGAGCGGTGGTCGATTCAGGAAAACGCCGGGCATCTGCTCGATCTCGAGTCCCTCGTGAGGCAGAGACTTAATGAGTACCTGGCCGGCGCAGAAGCTTTGCACGCCGCGGACATGTCGAACCGCAAAACCTACGAAGCGGATCACAACCAACTTGCAATGGCAGCGATCCTAAGAGACTTTCGCGTGCAACGAACTCAACTGGTGGATTGTTTGGACAATCTCGACCAGCAGACGTTCGCGGCGGTTGCGCATCATCCGCGGCTGAACGCGCCGATGCGTTTAGTTGATATGTTATTTTTTCAGGCCGAGCACGATGATTATCATCTGGCGCGCATCAGCGAACTGATCAGGCTGTTTGATTAAGTTTTGAACAAGCGTCGAAGACATTCGATCAGAATTTTCTTTTAAGTTTGTCTGGTCCAATCGGAGCAACTAATGCGAAACAGAATCTGTTTACTGGTTTTCCTTTGCGCATCTTTATCGGCTGCAAACGTCCATGCCCAACAGTCGCTCGACACCCTGATCGATCGCGACCTTGCTTCGCTCGTGACAACTTACAAAAGCCTGCACGCGGCGCCGGAGTTGTCGCATCACGAGGAGAAGACTGCCGCATTCTTTGCGGCTCAACTGCGCGCGCTCGGATACACCGTCACCGAACGGGTCGGCAAATATGAAAAGCCTGAATGGACCGGTTACGGCGTGGTCGCCGTGATGAAGAATGGCGCTGGTCCAACCGTGCTGCTGCGCACTGAGCTCGATGCTCTTCCAGTCGATGAAAAGACCGGCTTGCCTTACGCCAGCAAAGTGAAAGCTAAGAATGATGCCGGGCAGGATGTCAGCGTAATGCATGCCTGTGGACACGACATTCACATAACGAACATGCTGGGCACGGCGAAGCTGCTCGCTAATTTGAAAGAAGAGTGGCGAGGAACGATCGTGCTGCTCGGGCAACCTGCTGAAGAAGTGATCGATGGCGCGCGCGCGGTGATCAGAGATGGGCTCTACGAAAGATTTCCCAAACCGGATTACGTAATAGCGCTTCACGACAGTGCTGATCTGGAAGCGGGCAAGGTCGGTTACACGCCCGGATACGCGATGGCTAGTTCAACTTCGGTGGACATAAAGATTCGCGGTCTCGGCGGACACGGCGCCAGACCGGAGGCGACCAGAGATCCGATCGTGGTTGCGGCCCAGGTAATTCTGGCGCTGCAAACTATCGTCAGCCGGGAAGACTCGCCGCTCGATCCGGTCGTCGTAACCGTCGGCTCCATTCACGGCGGCACGAAACACAACATCATTCCGGACGAAGTTGATTTGCAGTTGACAGTCCGCGCCTATCGCGAAGAGGTCCGGAAGCGAGTGCTCGCATCGATTGAGCGCATAACCAAAGGCATTGCGCTCGCCGCGGGAATTCCCGACGATCGCGCGCCGATTGTTACGTTCAGTGAGACTCAAATCACCAGCGCGACTTACAATGAACCGCAGTTGACCGAGCGACTCGCCGCCGTGTTTGCGAAAACTCTCGGGCAGGAAAACGTAGTAAAGCTGCAGCCGGTGATGATGAGTGAAGATTTTGGTTATCTGAGTTTGGAACAAAAGATTCCGGCCACACTGTTCACACTCGGCGCTGTCGATCCCGCGAAAGTGAAACAGAGCCAGGAAGCCGGAACGCCGTTGCCTTCGCTGCATTCAGCGCTGTTCGAGCCGTTACCCGAACCAACCTTGCGCACCGGAATTAAAGCGATGACCTCCGCGGTGTTGGAGTTGATGAAGAAATAGTGGGCAAGGAGGTAGTGGGGCAGTGGGCAGTGGGCAGTGGGCAGTGGGCAGACATAACCTAAGCTCAGCCTCGCCTAAAGGCAACTCTGATCACTGACCACTGACCACGCGTGGGCTACTGCCCCGATTCCATCGTTGAATTTCAGATCTCGGTATACAAACCTTTCCGCTTTTGCGCATTGAACATTCACTGTTGCCCGATTTACTATTCACCCATGATGGACATTGAATCCGTTCGCAGCTTTTGTCTTTCTCTGCCACACACCGATGAAAAAGTTCAGTGGGGCAACGACCTGCTGTTTCGCATCGGCGAAAAGATGTTTGCGGTGGTAGCGCTCGAACCGAGTCATGGCGTACTGCTCTCATTCAAGTGCACTCCTGAAAAGTTTGCGGAGCTGGTGGAGCTGGATGGCATCATTCCCGCCCCTTACATGGCGCGCAATCATTGGGTAGGGTTTGAACGCTTTGACGCCTTGCCCGATCGCGAACTGAAACCCCTGCTCCGGAACGCCTATCAGATGGTGTTGGAGAAACTGCCTAAAAGAGTACAGGCGCAACTGGAATCAGCCGGCGCTACTGCTGGGAAAAAACAGAAGCGACGTTAGCCGCGCATACTTTTGAGTTGTTTACTGAAACCTCTGCCACACTTGTGCGTAAACTGTAAAGCAAACTGTTAGTTTGCGATCGAGGGGTAAGCAGCCTTCGTGCGATCATCCGCAAACTAACAGTTTGCTTTACAACTCATGCCTTTTCTCGAAGCACTCAAACTCGCCGTCGCCTCGATTCTCGGTCACAAGCTGAGATCGTTTCTGACTCTGCTGGGCGTGATCTTCGGCGTGGCTACGGTGATCGTGGTTGTGTCGTTGATTGAAGGTTTCAATGCTTACGTTGACGAGAAGATCGCAAACATCGGCACCAACGCTTTTGCAGTCAGCAAGTTTTCTATCGACGATTTCTCGAGCGTTGAAGCGCTCAATGCCGCTCGTCGACGAAACAAGGACGTGACCCTCGACGATGCCGCTGCTCTGCTGGCGCGCGGCGGCTCAATCCAGGACGTGGGTGGTAAAGAAGATGCTGCCGGCGATGTGAAGTTTGGCCCGACCAATCTCAATCGCGTGCACATCAGTGCGACTACGCCGAACATCGCCGAGATCGAGCGTATCGAAATCGGCGACGGACGCTACTTCAGCAAGAGTGAAGAAGAAAGCCGGCGCAACGTTACTTTCATCGGCGCCGACGTGGCCGATAAGTTGTTTCCCACCGCGAACCCTTTGGGCCAAACGATTCGCATTGACGGCCGGCCCTTTGAAATCATCGGCGTCGGCAAAGCAAAAGGTTCGGTGTTTGGACAACCGCAGGACATGTACGTTTCCATCCCGCTCTCGACCTTTCTGGCGATGTACGGTTCGCGGCGATCGATCGGGCTCAGTGTTACCTCGACGAGTCCCGCAACTTACCAGGACGCCGTGGAAGAAGCGCGTGCAGTGATGCGGATACGCCGCAAACTTTCGCCCAACGAGAAGGACAACTTCGGAATCATTACTCCCAGCGCGATTAATGAACTGCGCGACAAGATTTTCGGCACCATTCAAATCGCGGCGATTGGTATAACTTCGATATCACTCGTGGTGGGCGGCATAGTGATCATGAACATCATGCTCGTCTCGGTTACCGAACGAACAAAAGAAATCGGCATCCGCAAGAGTATCGGCGCGCGGCGCAGCGATATTCTCAAGCAGTTTCTCGCTGAATCCACCATGCTCTCGGTGTTGGGCGGCAGTATCGGCATTGCCATCGCCTACGCGCTCGCAAAGCTGGTGGCGATACTCACGCCCGTTCCCACCGTCTTGCCATTGTTTGCGGTGACCGCCGCGCTGGTAGTTTCCGCGAGCGTGGGTTTGATCTCGGGGGTGTATCCCGCCTGGCGCGCGGCGGGTTTGGATCCGATTGAAGCGTTGCGCGCGGACTAATTTCAAGCCGAAGCCCGCGCGTTAGCAAGGGCTTTGTTGCGGCGAGGCAAAACATTTGTGATGGAGGAGGCCCTTCCTAACGGTCGGGCTTCTGCTTGGATTCATGAAGCTATTTCGCGGACATCTTTTCGAAAACCTGCGCATGGGGCTTGATACGCTCTGGCAACACAAGCTCCGTTCGCTTCTGACTATTCTCGGCGTGGTGATCGGCACGATGACGGTGATCGTTATCGCCGCTTTCGTCTCGGGAATCGACGCGCGCGTCTCCAAGGAAATTGAATCGTTCGGCACCAATTCAATTTACATCTACCGTTTCGATCCCGGCTTCAACTTTAATCCAACGCAGGAAGAGCGCATGCGCAAGCCGCTCAGCTACGAAGACACCCTCGCGATAGAGGCCGAATGTCCTTCCATCAGTTATGCGGCGGCCTTCATGTCGCCGGTGGATTTCTTTGGTGGCCCATTCACGCAGCGCGTAAACGTGCGCTATCGCGACATTGAGATGACGAACGCGGCGGTACAAGGCGCTTCGCCGTCTTACTTCAAAATGGGCGTTACCAATATTTCCGAAGGTCGCTACTTTACTGACGAGGAAAATGCGCGCCACGCCAACGTGCTGGTCATCGGCAACGACGTCGCCAACACGCTGTTTCCCTTCAGCAATGCCCTCGACAATCAGGTCACGATTAACGGGCGCAGTTACCAGGTGGTGGGTGTGTTGGCCGAGCGCGACGTCTTCCTTGTGGGCGCCGAAGATCCAAACAACGAAAACAAAGCCGTCTACATGCCTTACCTCACGCTGCGGAAACTCTACCCGGAAGTGGACGATAACTTCGTGATGGCCCAGGCGCGACCGGGACAGATGCAACCGGCCGTGGAAGAGGTCCGCGAGCTGCTGCGCCGCCGCCGGAAAGTGCCATTTGGTAATGCAGACAATTTCGGCGTTTCAACTTCTGAACAAATCCTTTCGCAGTTTGCCGCGATTACAGGCGGTGTCTTTGCTTTGATGGTGGCGATATCGAGCGTCGGCCTATTGATTGGCGGCATAGGCGTGATGAATATCATGCTCGTCTCGGTGACTGAGCGCACGCGCGAGATTGGCGTGAGGAAAGCTATGGGAGCGCGGCGACTCGACATCATCGTCCAGTTCCTGATCGAGGCGGCTACCCTCACCGGCTTGGGCGGTTTCTTGGGAATCATCGCCGGTTCCGCTATTGCGCTGCTGATTCAAATGATCATGCCTACACATATTCCCCTGTGGGCCCCCGCGGTTGGCTTCATCGTCTCGGTGGGTCTGGGCCTGACCTTTGGAATGTGGCCCGCCTGGAAAGCCGCGCGACTCAATCCCATCGAAGCCCTGCGTTATGAGTAAGACAGACCTTCCTGTCTGTCCGGAGTTGAATCAACCCAAGCTGCAGAGAAGAAGACAAGATTTTCCATTTCTCATTTTTCATTTCTCATTTGCCATCGCCGGCGTCGAGTCTTCCAATGAAAAATGAGATATGGTGGATTCAACTTACAACTGCAACAGTTGAAGTCTTTTTCGCTCCAGCGGAGCGAGATGTTTATAGCTCGAGTGCACTCAAAGATCTCGCTCCGTTAGGAGCGAATAGGAGCGAAACCTGGCGAAACCTTCGCTCGGGCGTGCAGTAGCGGTTGCGCTCCCACGGAGCGCCGGAGTAAATAAAGACCGCCAAGCTATAAACATCTCGCCCCGCTGGGGCAAAGCGACAAACAACGATCTGTTGCACTTCCAACTTGAATCCGCG
>DASYMB010000067.1:0-7893 GCA_036009285.1 Pyrinomonadaceae bacterium
CACCGCAAACTAACAGTTTGCTTTACATTAAAACGAACTCATGAACATCACCTTGCAGGATTTATCGAAAGGCCCTGTCTATGCGCAGGTGCGCGAACAGATTGAGACTGAGATCGGCAACAAATCTGTAGCTGCGGGGGAGGCGCTTCCTTCACCCGCGGTTCTGGCGCAAAAGCTTTCCGTAGATAAAGGAGAGATTCAACGCGCCTACTTTGAATTAGAGCGCTCCGGTCTGATTACCAAAGAGACCGGCAAAGATTTTTTAGGACACGCCAAGACAACCTACCGCGTTGCATAAATTCTGAGCCCAAAGAATCACTTCCCGGATTTCCCTCTGTAGAAGCGAGATGTTTATAGGCACAGCTCCATCCCCAGAGCTTTTTCACCAGGAACGAAATGCTGCGTTTCGTTCCTGCTGAAAGGTTCGATAAAAGAAAATCCAATCTATAAACGTTCGGCTCCTCGCGGAGTTGAGGCTTTGCACCGGATGGAAACGATGGCGCTATGACTTAATCACGTCCCACGTGATATTCTTTTTTGCGCTTTGAAAATGCGATCGCGAGAGAGCGCGCGAAAGTGGCGGAATTGGCAGACGCGCCAGACTTAGGATCTGGTACCGAAAGGTGTGGGGGTTCGAGTCCCCCCTTTCGCACCATCTGCCAGTCGGCAGTCGGCAGTCGGCAGTCGGCAGTCGGCAGATCACGAATATTTTGAAAGAAGGAAGGATGCCCGTTGGATGTTGAAGCGTCGCAACGGGCTCAACGTTTAATGAAGACAGAGTTTGTAGACGTCTCCCCAACGCGTAAGGAGATCAAGATTGAAATTGACGAGGCCACCGTGCGCGAGACCTACGATCGCATCAGCGATCGCTATGCGAAGCAGGCAACCGTGCCCGGCTTCCGTCCCGGGCATGCGCCGCGCGCCGTGGTCCGCAGCCGATTCAAAAATGAGATCCGCGCCCAGGCGCTTCAGGAATTGGTTCCGGAGGCAGTCAACGACGCGATAAACCAACACGAACTCAACACGCTGGGCGAGCCTGATGTTGAACTCGACAATACCGCCGCGCTCGAGAAGTTTGGCGAGGAGCCACTTTCTGTAAAAGTGAATCTCGAGGTCCTGCCAAAGGTTGAACTGCACGATTACAAAGGCATCGAGGTAGCGCGGCGAAGTCGACCAGTTACGGATACGAACGTCGACGAAATGCTGGAAGCGTTACGGGAAACGTCCGCGGCCATGCAGCCGGTTGAAGATCGCGGCGCCGCAATGGGCGATGCAGTAACCATCAATGTTGAGGGAAAGTTTGTCGACAACCCGGAGGAAGAGCCGATCAAGCAAGACGATGTTGAGGTCACGCTCGGCGGCAAAGGAGTTCAACAGGAGTTCACCGATAATCTGATCGGAGTAAAGGCTGACGACGAAAAGACCTTTATCGTCGATTATCCGGCGGAGTTTCACGTGCAAACGCTGGCGGGAAAGAAGGTCGAATACACCGCACGGGTAACGGCCGTGCGCGTCAAGGAACTTCCCGAGGTCGATGACGAATGGGCCAGAAGCCTGGGCGAAGACTTTGATTCGGTTCCCACACTGCGCGCAAAAATTCGCGAGAACATGGAACACCAGTCCGGCCAGGAAGCCGATCATCGACTGCGCGTCGACTTGATGCAAAAGCTGCTCGAAGGTCACCAGTTTGAAGTGCCTCAGAGCTTGGTCGAGCAGCAGACGAGTTTCCGTTTGGAGAGTGTCGTCCGCGACATGGTTAGCAGAGGCGTCGATCCGCGCAATCAGCAGGTGAACTGGGAGGGCGCGCGCGAGGAGTTGAAGACTCAGGCCGAGGCAGATGTTCGCAGTTCGCTGTTGCTGGAGCGCATCGCCGAGGAAGAAAATATCGATGCCTCGAAAGAAGAGATCGAAGCGGAGATCGAAGGCATCGCGAGGAGCTCGCAACAGCCTGTAGAGCAAGTGCGCAGCGTCTTGACAAAGGAAGGGGGCGAACGTAGCATCGCGAGCAGGTTGCGCAATCGCAAAGCGCTCGACCTTTTAGTTGAAAACGCACGCGTAACAGACGAAGAGTGGAGCGAAAAATCCGAGGAGTCAGAAGTCAGGAGTCAGAATTCAGAATGAGCAAGCGTCACGGTTCGTTCTGATTCTGACTCCTGACTTCTGCATTTTGTCTTCGAAAGGTTCATACTTAACATGGCTCTTGTTCCAATGGTCGTTGAGCAAACGTCGCGCGGTGAACGCGCCTTCGATATTTTCTCGCGACTGCTAAAAGATAATATTATTTTCCTCGGCACTCCGATCGACGATCAGATTGCAAACTTGATCGTGGCGCAACTGCTCTTCCTCGAAGCCGAAGATCCTGAGAAAGACATCAACATCTATATCAACTCGCCGGGCGGTTCCATCACCGCGGGTATGGCCATTTATGACACTATGCAATTCATCCGTCCGGATGTGACCACGATCTGCGTTGGTCAGTGTGCCTCGATGGGAGCGCTGTTGCTCACCGCCGGCGCTAAAGGGAAACGCTTCGCGCTGCCAAACTCTCGCATACTCATTCATCAACCTACTGGCGGCTCACAGGGTCAGGCAACCGACATCCGCATTCAGGCCGAAGAAATCCTGCGTATGCGCGAACTAACCTCCCAGATTATTGCCAAGCATACCGGGCAGGATTTTGAAACTGTGGAGCGCGACGTCGAACGCGACAAAATTATGTCTGCCGCGCAAGCTAAGGAATATGGTTTAATAGACGAGGTGATCGCGCACCGCGAATAGCGCGTCAGCTCGGAGAAGTCAGCGATGATTGCAAAAATGAAAGCTCGCGGGTTCAGTTGCTCTTTCTGCGGACGCTCGAAAGGCGAGGTTGCAAACATAGTCAGCGGAACGCCGCAGCGCTCGCCCGGGGTGCCCAAACAAATGATTGGTAAGAGTGCCTTCATCTGCAACGAGTGCGTTGAGCGCTATCGCCAGATGGACGCTAAGCCGGAACTCCCCCGAAGTTCCTCGACTACACCCAGGTAAATCGGTTCGCCCGAAGTTCTAAGGAGAGCCCCAGACATATGGTTAGACGAACGGACGACACCCTGCGCTGTTCATTCTGCGGCAAGTCGCAGAATGAAGTTAAGAAACTCATTGCGGGTCCCACCGTTTACATCTGCAACGAGTGCATCGACATCTGCAATGAGATAATTACCGACGATCAGCAAGCGGAATCCGTTGCCACACGGCCGCCGCTGCCCAAGCCCGGCGAAATCAAAAGCTTCCTTGACGAATATGTGATCGGACAAGACGAAACAAAGAAGCGTCTCGCCGTCGCCGTCTACCAACACTACAAACGCATCGAGCTGGGACGCCGACGCTCCGACGTTGAGATTCAAAAAGCGAACATCCTGCAGATTGGACCAACGGGAACCGGAAAGACGCTCCTGGCGCAGACGCTCGCGCGAATGCTCAGTGTGCCGTTTACGATTGTCGATGCCACCACGCTCACTGAAGCAGGGTATGTTGGCGAAGACGTCGAGAACATTATTCTCAAACTGCTGCAGGCGGCAAACGGCGACGTCGAACGCGCGCAGCAGGGCATCATCTATATCGACGAAGTCGACAAGATCTGTCGCAAAGACGAGAACCCTTCGATTACGCGCGACGTTTCCGGTGAAGGCGTGCAGCAGGCACTGCTGAAAATTCTGGAAGGAACGGTTGCAAACGTGCCACCTCAGGGTGGACGAAAACATCCCCACCAGGAATTTTTCCCAATCGACACGGCGAATATTCTTTTCATCTGCGGTGGTGCGTTCGTGGGGCTAGAGAAAGTCATCGGACGTCGCCTCCGGAATAAGTCGCTGGGCTTCCAGGCCGAAGTTAAGAGTGGCAGCCACCGTCATGCGGAGGCGTTGGCCGCGGTGCAGCCCGAAGATCTTATTCGGTTTGGCTTGATTCCGGAGTTTGTCGGCCGCTTGCCCGTTTGTGGCGTGCTCCACGAACTCGACGAAGGTGCGTTAATTAAGATTCTCACCGAGCCGAAGAATGCTCTCGTCAAGCAGTATCAAAAGAAGTTTGACTTTGACAACGTCAAGCTGAAATTCACAGAAGACTCGCTAAAGTCCGTGGCCAGGCAAGCCGTCGAACGGAAAGTTGGCGCGCGCGGGTTGATGATGATCCTCGAAGAGTTGCTTCTGGATGCAATGTACACGCTGCCTTCGCAAAAACGCATTAAGGAGTTTGTGATCACTACCGAAATGGTCGAGCGCCGGCGTGCTATTCCAGGCGAAGGTTTGACAGGCGTCGACGGCGCCGCCGCTTGACCTCCCAGTGGCGCACACATGGGAAATGATTTACAATTAGACAACTTATAAGGGGCGAGACGGCAGTTTCAGCGGCTCGCCCTTCTTGCAAAAGGCCGGTTAAAAAGTTCAAGTAGAATTATGGAAGAATATTCAGATCGTGCTCCTGCCGACGTCGCCTGGTATCCGATGGTTCCGATTCGCGACGTCGTCATTTTCCCCTTCACAAAAGTCGCTTTCAAGATAGGACGGCAAGGATCCGTGCGGGCGCTCGAGCAAGCGCTTGCTGCAGACCGCACTATTTTCCTGGCTACTCAGCATGACGCAACCATCGACGAGCCCTCGCCCGATCAGATTTACGGCGTGGGCACCCTTGGCCGCATCCTGCAATCGCAAAAACAGGATAACGGCCAAATCAAAGTTGTAGTTGAAGGACGTGAACGCGCCACCACCGTGCGCGTGGAAAATACCGACGGCGCCTTCATGGCCCTCGTGAAGCGCGCTCCGATTGTTAACGAAGACGGCACTCGTCTCGATGCCCTCGTTCAGAAAATCGCGCAACTCGTCGAACAACATTTGCGCCTCGCGCCCGAGAGTCAGACCGATGCTTTACAAACTGCCCTGCGGAACCAGAACCCTTCGCATCTTGCCGACGCGCTCGCTTCGCAGTTGCGCATCTCGGTGGAAGACAAGCAGGGACTACTCGAATTGTTTTCGTCCCAAGCGCGGCTGCAACGTCTGATTGAACTGCTCGAACTCGAAATTGAAAAGCGCCAACTCGATCGCTCGATTCAAACGCGCGTAAAGCGCCAGATGGAAAAGGCGCAGAAAGAGTATTACCTCAACGAGCAGATCAAGGCGATTCACAAAGAGCTGGGGCGCAAGGACGAAAAGGCCGAGCTTGAGGATTTGAAAAAGAAGATCGAAGAAGTAGGCATGACTGAAGAAGCCAAGACGAAAGCGATGCAGGAATTGCACCGGCTCGAGGCCATGCCGCCAATGTCTGCTGAAGGAACAGTCTCGCGCACCTACATCGACTGGCTGGTCAGTGTGCCCTGGAAACAGAAGAGCAAAGAGATTAAAGATCTGACTAAAGCTGAAGAGGTGCTCAACGAAGATCACTTCGGCCTGGAAAAGATCAAGGAACGCATTCTCGAATACCTTGCCGTGCGGCAACTCGTTAAAAATCCCAAGGGTTCGATTCTCTGTTTTGTTGGCCCGCCGGGAGTTGGCAAAACCAGTCTGGGTAAGTCGATTGCGCGCGCCACCGGCCGCAAGTTTGTTCGCCTCTCGCTCGGTGGGGTTCGCGATGAAGCTGAGATTCGCGGGCATCGTCGCACCTACATCGGAGCGCTACCCGGCCAGATCATTCAGATGATGAAGAAAGCGGGCACTGTTAATCCGGTTCTGCTGCTGGATGAAGTTGATAAACTCGGCGCTGATTTTCGCGGCGACCCGAGCTCGGCGTTGCTTGAAGTTCTCGATCCGGAACAGAACCACACATTCCAGGACCACTATCTCGACGTCGAATACGATCTCTCGAAAGTTTTCTTTATCGCTACATCTAACGTGCTGCATACAATTCCCCCGGCGCTGCAGGATCGGCTGGAGATTCTGCGTCTGTCCGGTTACACCGAGCGTGAGAAGCTGGAGATCGCCAAGCGTCACCTGGTACCGAAACAAGCTGAAAGCAACGGCCTGAAGCCGGAGCAGCTCGACTTCACGGACGAGGGCTTGCTCGAAATTATTCGACACTTCACGCGTGAAGCCGGCGTTCGCAACCTCGAGCGCGAGATCGGATCGTGTTGCCGCAAGCTTGCGCGGCGCTTCGTTTCGGAAAACGTTGCCGAGGGTTTCAAGGACGTCATCGATGCTGAACGCGTGCGCGCAATGCTCGGTCCCATCAAGTTTCGCCAGCAGGGCGTGGCCGCGGAAAGCGAAGTTGGCCTCGCGACCGGGCTCGCCTGGACTGAGATTGGCGGCGAAGTTTTGCAGATTGAAGCGACGCTAACTAAAGGACGCGGCAATGTGACGTTGACCGGCAAACTTGGTGACGTCATGCAGGAGTCGGCACAGGCTGCGTTAACCTGTATCAAGGCTCGCGCCGAGCGTCTGGGTCTGGGTGTCGACCTTATACGCAAACGCGATCTTCACATCCACATTCCCGAAGGTGCGATTCCCAAGGATGGCCCATCGGCCGGTATTACCCTGGCAACCGCAATGGCCTCTGCCCTGACGCGCGCGCCTATTCGCAAGAACGTAGCGATGACGGGCGAGATCACCTTGCGTGGCCGCGTGCTGCCGATTGGCGGCGTGAAAGAGAAGTTGCTGGCTGCGCATCGTTTTGGAATCGACACCATCATCATGCCCAAGGACAACGAGAAAGATCTTCCGGAGGTTCCTGAGGAAGTTCGCAATGCGCTCTGCATCAATCTGGTGGAAACGATTGATGAGGTGTTGGCGCTGGCGCTCGAGGATGCATGTCCGACTGATGCCGCGGCAGACGAAACAAAGACGCCGCCACTGTGGACCACCGAGCAACCTTCCCAAGGCATTCAGACAAGTTAATTTAGTAGAGTCTTAATCGATTTTTCTCTGTGAACCTCCGTGTTTTCTGTGCCTCTGTGGTGAGTAATAGCTGATTAGATCCACCACAGAGACACAGAGGGCGCACGGAGAGTAAATTCCAGCGGGTCGGAGTTCAAGTTTTCGCTGGCGGTGATTTTTAGCCGCAACCCTGAAGCTTGAGCTCCAAACTTCGTTTTCCAATTCCGAACCCTTTCCAATTACCCCATAGGAGATTGCAATGAGTAAACAACAAGATGCTGATTTGATTTTGAAGCTTTACGACTTGAGGCGCGAAGCAACCATGCGTGAGGCGCGAAACTGGATGTTCACCTTCAATCCCACGAGCGCGCAGGACGTTATCGAAGTGCTCCTCGGAGAGCATAGCGGACACTATCGAATGGTGATTAGTTACTGGGACATGGCCGCAGCCATGGTGAACAATGGTGCCATCGACGAGCAGTTGTTCAATGAAACTAACGGCGAACATCTATTCGTCTATTCCAAGATCGCGCCCGTCATCGAGGAAGTGCGCACCCTGTTTGGAAATCCTGAGTTTCTGCGCAATCTCGAGACTCTGGTGAAGCGTATTCCGGACAGCGAAGCAAAAATCACGACCATGAGAGAGCGCATGAAGAAATTCGCGGAGATGCGCGCCGAGCGCGTGGCGAATTCACAGGCGCAAACGGCGGGTCAGTCATAAGCACAGTGGAGTTGCAAGGAAGCCCACGCAGAAACTCTGCGTGGGCGACCTCATCTGGTTCTGTGAAGCATGAAGATTACGAGCGCCGAGTTTTTGAAGAGCAGTTTCCAGGTAGCCGATTGGCCCCCCGGGGCGTTGCCCGAAATCGCATTCATGGGTCGCTCGAATGTTGGCAAGTCGAGCTTGATTAATTCCCTGCTCGCAGTTCGTGGTTTGGCGCGCACTTCCGGAACTCCCGGCAGGACTCAGTCGCTGAATTTTTTTCTGATTAACGAGCGATTTCGATTTGTCGATCTTCCCGGTTTCGGTTATGCTCGTGTACCGAAAGCGATAAAATCA
>DASYMB010000068.1:0-4854 GCA_036009285.1 Pyrinomonadaceae bacterium
GACCAACGCAAACTAACAGTTTGCTTTACGTCAGTTTGCGATCGTGAGGAACTCTCAAGCAGAGTGGATCAAACCACCGCAAACTAACAGTTTGCGTTACGGTGTTTTGCTGGAATGGCGGCGTAATCGTTCCAGAATCAAAACGCTATCAAAAGCTTTCCGGATTCAGGTAAACTACATGTGCCCCGTTTTCCTCCCCGACCCAAAATGCAGGGTCCTCGCATTCAATTGTAAAAGGCGGTGAGTTAAATGACTGATAGAGACCCCCGAGGCGCGACCGTGTCTTCCCAGCGGCCGCGCAGTCCGCGCGTGCCGGTAGCTTTTGCGCTTGAAGTGGAAGGGAAGACAGCGGGCGGCGAGTCGTTCAACATGCGAGCGCAGGCAATTAAGATAAGCCGCGCCGGAGCCACCATCGTGCTGGACGCGGAAGTGGTGATGGGAGCGATTGTGAAATTAACACCGCCATTCGGGCGTGAGCTTGATGCCGAAGTCAACGGTGTGTGGACTGATCAGATTGATGGCCGCCGGCGGATTGGTGTTAAACTACTCGACGAAGATGGCTGGTTCGCTGAATAAACGCTTGCAGAATAAGTTCTCCTGAATTGCTGGTGCTATTGATGAAGCTCACATGAGCGCCAAACGTTGGATTGTGCGAGAGCAGGACGCGCCGCGTGTTGCCTCGTTGGCTCGCGTTCTGGCTGTCTCACCGACGGTGGCGGCGATTCTCATTTCGCGCGGTTGCGCTGATGAGCAGTCGGCCAGAAGTTTTCTTCAACCTTCCCACGAACAACTTCACGATCCCTATCTCATGCTCGGAATGGGCCAGGCCGTAACTCGTCTGCTGCGGGCCATCGATCGCGAGGAACGAATACTTGTTTACGGCGATTACGATGTTGACGGTACGACGGGAACCGCCGTTCTTCTGCGAGCCCTAAATCTGCTCGGCGCGAAAACAGGATTTCATGTGCCGCATCGCTTTACTGAAGGCTACGGAATTCAGCAGGCCGCGCTTGAGCGAGCGGTAACGGAAGGCTATAAACTCGCGATCAGCGTCGATTGTGGAATTCGCGCGCATGAGCCGCTCCATTGGGCGCGCGACAATGGCCTCGATGTAATTATCACTGACCACCATCTGCCCGATGAGGGCGAAGGCGTTCCGCCTTGTTACGCCGTTCTGAATCCCAATCAAAAAGGCTGCAACTATCCGGATAAGAATCTTGCCGGCGTGGGCGTCGCCTTCAAGCTGGTTGATGCATTATTTAAGGAGCGCGGTCGTGGGTCGCAAGTCAGCGCCTTCCTGAAAATTGTTGCCATCGGCACGGTCGCCGACGTCGCGAAGTTAACCGGCGAGAACCGCAATATCGTTGCGCTCGGTTTGAGAGATTTGCCCAACGCCACCAACCCGGGTTTGCGCGCCTTGATGGAGGTTGCAGGCTGCGGCGACGGCACGAGCATGACTGCTTACGATATTGGGTTCCGACTTGGACCACGAATCAACGCCGCCGGTCGAATGGATGCAGCGCGCGCAGTTGTCGAACTTTTTTCCACCAGGGACAACGAAGAAGCGCGGCGACTTGCGGTGCACCTCGATACGCGCAACCGTGAACGGAAGGAAGTCCAGCGGCAGATTGTCGAGCTGGCAATTGCCGAGTTGGAAAGCGCGGAAGCCGGGCCGGCAAGTTCGTATGTAGCCGTAATCGCGGGAGAGGGTTGGCATCGCGGCGTGATTGGCATTGCGGCCTCGAAGATTGCCGAGCGCATCAATCGCCCCTGCGTTGTACTCTCCATCGATGGCGACATTGCGCACGGTTCGGCACGCAGCATCGAGCCCTATCACCTGCTAAACGGTTTAACTTCGTGCGCGGATCTGTTTGAAAAATTCGGCGGCCACTCCCACGCCGCTGGAATCACAATCAAGCCGGACCGGATTTCCGAATTTCGCCGCCGGCTAAACGAACACGCGGGCGCGCGCCTCTCCGCTGAAGATTTGCAGCCGTGCGTTTACATAAACGCGGAGTTGCCAACCGAGGAGATCACCTTCGAGTTGATCAGTGAGCTGAATGCGTTGGAGCCTTACGGTGCCGGCAATTCTCGTCCAGTCTTTTTAGCTCGCAACTTGTGCATCCTCTCCGAACCGCGTTTAATTGGACAACGGCATCTAAAGCTGAACCTGGCTGGACCAAAGGGCCGTCCGCTGGAAACTATCTGGTGGAACGGAGCGGCGCGAATCGCGGAATTGAAGCATGGCGTTGACGTGGCGTACACAGTGGAGACGAGCAATTGGACAGGCGAAACATTTTTGCAGCTATCGGTGCAGGATATTCGACCGACGACCGACGACGGCCGACCGACGACGGAGCACCGCTGACTGCTGACCGCAGTGCTTAACGGGTTGAGTCGTTCGTCATCGGTCGTCCGTCGTCCGTCGTCGGTCAGCGAAGCCTTATGCAAGAGATCACAAAAAAGAGAAGTATCGCGATCGGCTGGCGCGCGCGCGCCCCGCTGGTAGCGCGTGCGGGGGCGTTGCTTATTCTGGTGGCTGCGATCGTCTTCGTCGCAGTTTCGTATTACCGCTTGCGCAATAACAAGCCGTTTCGACTCAAATCGGAGTCGCCCGAACTTTCCAAAGAGATCAAGGGGATAGTTGAAGGTTACGAGCAAAGGTTAATGAAGGGCGATCGATTGTATTTGTGGCTGCGTGCGGCGCGCGACATCACGTTTACCGACGATCATCATGAGCTCGAACAGGTTAACCTGGCGGTCTATCCTCCAGTCGGCGACAAACCCGATCAGATCGTGGCGAACAAGGCCATCTACGATCCGAAGAAGTCGGTGATCACTTTTCTCGGCAACGTGAAGGTTGAAACAAAAGACGCTTTGAAAGTCAGCACGGAATCGATTGCTTACGATCAGAACAGTGAGGTCGCGCAAACGGACGCAGCGATTTCTTTCGAGCGCGAAAACGTCTCCGGCCACTCGATCGGAGCAGTGGTCGAGTCGAAAAGCAAGAAGCTCGAGTTGAAGAAAGAGGTGGAGATCACCGTGGCCCCGGCAGCCCCGAAGGATGCCAAAGCGAAACCTTCGTCTGCGCGGTCGCGACCGGTTACGATTCGCTCTGCTCACGCGCTATTCGAACAGGAGTCCATGAAGATGTCTTTCACGGGCGGTGTTACAGCCGAGCAGGAGCGCGACTTGATGAGCGGCGAGAATCTGTATGCCACACTCAACGAGCAAAAGCATTTGCAGAAGCTGGAGATCAGGACCAACTCCTACCTGCGCACCATGGAAGAGGGAAGAGCCGCTGAAGTCCGTTCGGTCGATATGGATTTCTTTTTCGACAAGGACCAACGCCTCGAACGCGCGGTGGCAATGCGCGAAGCGGGTGGCAAAACTTTGGACGCTGATTCGGATCTGCAACTGACCGGCGCGAGCCTGATCGAGGTCTTGTTTCAGGCGCAGGGCGACCGCAGTCTGCTGAAACAAATGCGCACCGAAGGCCGCTCAGTTATCAATCTATCCGCGCCCAAGTCAAAAGCCAACGATCCACGCTCGGCGAATAAGCGACTTACTGCCGACGCCGTAAAACTCATGTGGCGCATTACCGGCCGTGATCTCGATAAGGCCGAGGCGGTGGGTAATGCCGAGCTATTCGTCGATCCGGTAGTCAAGAACGCCGGGGCCGACAAGAAAACGCTTACCGCGCCGCGCATCGATTGCGACTTCTTCGAAGCCGGAAACCTCGCGCGAACCTTCACTGCGACCGGTGGATCCAAAGCTGTAATTGAACCGGTGCAGCAGGTGGAGGACCGCGGCATCCGCACACTTACTTCGCAAAAGATGACCGCGGTTTTCGTGAAGGAGACGCAGGACGTCGACCGCATGGATGCGCAGGGAGATGCGAAGTTTAATGAGAACGATCGCAACGGTGTGGCCTCGAACATATCCTACACCGCTGCGGACAACACGGTTCGCTTCCGCGGCGGTGAACCTACAGTTTGGGATTCACGCGCGCGCACCAAGGGCGTTGAGCTCGATTCCGATCTAACTAACAAAGTCTCGTACAGCCGCGGGAAAACGGCGACGACTTATTACAGCCAGGAACAAACTAACGGCGCCACACCGTTTTCGAAAGTTAAGAGTCCCGTTTACGTGGTAAGCGAACGAGGCGAGTTTCATAGCGAAAGCGGAATCGCGGTCTACACCGGCAACGCGCGGGCCTGGCAAGACGATAATTTTGTGCGGGCTGACAAGCTGACTATTTATGTGAACGAAAAAAAAATGGATGCGGCGGGTCATGTGCAGAGTCAGATTTACAACGCCCGACGCCGTATTGAAGGAGCGAGCAGCACTGTGCCGGTGTTCGCTACCGCCGATTCGATGACTTATTCGGACGTCAGTCGGACCTTGTACTACGAAAGCAACGTTGACATTCGACAGGGAACCGATCGCCTGACAAGCGGCGTGGCCGACGTCTATCTTTTCAGGGATTCGAGTGAGGTCGAAAAGACGGTTGCGCAGCGCAGCGTTATTCTGACGCAGCCGAGCAGAAAAGGGACCGGCGACTGGCTGCAGTATACGAGTGCTGATGAAGTTGCCGTGCTCAAGGGCAATCCGGCGAGAGTGGAAGACGTAGAGAAGGGAAGCACGGAAGGTAACCGGTTGACCGTCTATATGCGAGACGGTAGAGTGATCGCGGACGACGTTAGAGGTCCGGAATCGCCCGGTAGGGTGAGATCGACGCACAAGGTAAAGAAGCAGTAGTTTTGGAGTGCGGTGACCTGTCACCGCTTTGGCCCTGGGTGGCTTGACACCCAGTTTCGCAATAGTTTTCGGCCAAGCGAGGGTCGCGACAAG
>DASYMB010000069.1:0-4047 GCA_036009285.1 Pyrinomonadaceae bacterium
GTGAGCTGCAGCAAGCGCGTCAGTGACCTGGATCGCGATTAGGAGCGCGCTCTTCAACTCGAGCGGATGACCGTTCACCAGTTGCCTTACGTTGCGCCCTTCAACGTATTGCATCGCGATGAAGTGATGTCCCTCAGCCTCGTCGAGATCGAAGATGGTGCAGATGTTGGGATGATCGAGCGAGGAGGCCAGCCGCGCTTCGCGTTCGAAGCGGCGCAGGTTTGCTTCTCTTGCGGTTAGCTCGGCCGGCAAAACTTTCACCACCACGGTGCGGCCGAGTTTTCCGTCAGTGGCTTTGTAGACCGTGCCTTGCCCGCCCACGCCGAGCTTTTCGAGAATCTTGTAGTTGCGTAGAGACTTTCCGATCATGTTTCTTTGTACCGCAAACTGTTGGTTTGCGTTGCCTCGCAGGGAGTCAGCTTACGTACCGATCGCAAACTAACAGTTTGCTTTACGAGCGTTCGCAGTTCAGAGTCCAGCCTTTAGGCTGCTGTTTCGGGAGACGCAAGCTAAAGCTTGTACTCATTACGAATCTCAACGAAAGAGTTACTCAAACGTTGCCAACAGCTCTTCAGCGCTTGCGGTTGCTGTTCCCACCTTGCCCACGACAATTCCTGCCGCGTGATTGGCGAGATTCGCAGCCTCCAACATCGTCGCGCCCGCTGCCATAGCCGCGGCGAGCGTGGCGATCACAGTGTCGCCCGCGCCGGTGACATCATAGACTTCGCGCGCGGCAGTTTCCACGAACACCGGATCGTTTTCACCTTCGAGCAGCATAATTCCGCGATCGCCGCGCGTGATCAGCACCGCGTCACAACCGAGCTTCTCTCGTATCACCCGGGCGGCCTGATGCAAGCCGTCGTCTGAGTCTGATTCGAGGTTGGTCATTTTCAACGCCTCGTGGTGATTCGGCGTAATCAGCGAAGCCGGCCGGTAATGGGAGAAGTTTCGTAGCTTGGGATCTATGAGAACGGGCACGCGCGCGTATGCAGAGGGCAGGATTTCGCCAAGGATGCGCGCGGTAACAACACCCTTATCGTAATCGGAGACGACAAACGCGTCAGCATCTTCCAGAGCCTGCGTTAAGAAATCGAGAATGCGTTTCTCCGTTTGACCGTTGACTGGAGTGCGCTGTTCACGATCGGCGCGCACCACGAGTTGGTTATGCGCGATGATGCGCGTCTTGGTCGTCGAAGGACGATCGTTATCGACCACGAGGTAATCGTTTGTTTGCGGCGCGCTCGTTTCCTTCAGGCTCGCGCGCAAGCGTTTGCCCGCAGCATCATTCCCCACCACACCGACGACGCACGCTTTCGCTCCCAGCGCTACGATATTGGCAAGCACGTTTGCAGCTCCGCCGAGATGAACCGACTCGCGACGAATGTCGACGACCGGCACCGGCGCTTCGGGGGAGATTCGCGTTACGTCGCCCCAGACAAACTCATCCAGCATCACGTCGCCGAGCACAACAATCTTCCGCGCGCGCATCGCTTCAATCAACTGCTCGGCGCGTTGTCGTTTTAGTTGTGGCATCGTGCAATAGTTATAAAGCAAACGGTTAGTTTGCGTGTGACTCGCAACGACTCAGCTTACCGATCAGTCGCAAACTAACAGTTTGCTTTACAAAGGCAGCAGAGCCGCTTAACGTCCTTCGCTTTCTCTCAACACACGTTCAGCCGCGGCGATCACTCGCTCAACTGGAACGCGCTTGATGCATTCCGGCTCGTCAAACTTTTCGCAGAAATAACCATGACAAGGCTGGCATTCCATCTCTTCAAAAACAACTTCAGCCGCAGACCCGGGTGCGCCTGACGTCCAGGGACGCCAATGCGCACGATTGGAAGAACCAAAGATCACAACCGACGGTGTTTCCACAGCAGCGGCAATGTGTGCGATGCCACTATCGTTACCTATAAAGATGCGGGCTCGAGCCAGCAGCGCCGTGATCTCCGGCAACGATAGATCTGTAAATGCCAACGCAGGCGCGGCGCTCTTCTTATTCATCTCGTCGATAATCGACTTTTGATCGGGCGTTGTTATGGATACAACCGCGAGACCCTGACGAGCAAGCGAGTCCGCCACCTCGCCGAATTTAGTAGCCGCCCACTGCTTGGTCGCAAATGCGGCTGCCGGGTGGATCACAGCCAACCGAGCATCGGCCAGTCCCGTCGCCTCGAAGCGCGCCGCGATGTTTGCCGAAGCCGGCGCGGTGGTTGCCAATTCCGTTGCCGGCCGATCACTGACCGGAACACCGGTCCATCCCAGCAGGGCAAGTTGTTGCTCGACGGAATGCGTCTGGTCCTGTTTCCAAAGCAATGACGACGATGGTGACAGGTGGTTGTGTAGTCGCGCGTATTGATAAGTTTCGTAACCGACGCGGTGCCGGGCGCCGGTCGCGCGCGTTAGAAACGTCGCTGTCGTTCCGCCGTGCAGATTGTAAACGACGTCGTAACGATTCGCGCGCAGTTGAAGCGCAATGCGCGCTCGCGACGAAGTGCTGTTTCGTTCCAGTGTGATGACATTATCGACGTGCGGAAATCCATCGAGCACCGGCGCCACCCAGTCCTCCAACAAAATATCGAGAGTCACTTGCGGCTGAAATCTTTTAAGTGCGAACAGCGACGGCGTTGATAAGACGGTGTCGCCGATGGAACGCAGCCGCACGACCAGCACGCGCTTAACTGTTTGCCAATCCCATTTTGCCGGAGCCAGGGGCTGCGCTGAATTCTCGCCGCGCAGACTGCGCATCCGAAGTCCGCGTAGTTGGGGAGACGAGGCAACGATGTCGCGTAAGCTATTCAAAGGTTGTTCAAGTTCGTTCCGCTGTTTCGGCTTCCGGGTCGTCTTCGATGGTCGCTTCGTCGACGAGCATCACTGGAATGTCGTCCCGGATCGGATAAACCCGCCGGCATTCGACGCACTTCAAAGCGCTGCCATCCGGTTTCAATTCAACCTTTGCCTTGCAGGCGGGACAGGCGAGTATCTCCAGTAAATCCTGACTGATTGCCATGAGCATCGACCTCACATTTGGGATTCCAGGTTGCAAAGAAGCGGGCCTGAAACAGGCGTTTGGGAAGAGCAAAGCTTAACACAAAGATGTGAGCAGGAGCAGTAAACGGAAGCGCCGAGGTGGGTAGATACATGACTACTTGCATTCGCAATTTCAGCCGGTTGCGAGCGGCACTCCCTTAGTATGGCAGGATATATCGTACCTTCGAAAGCACCCGTTCACCTCGGAGGTGAATTCATGTATTTCGAAATTGTCGGTGCTATCGCCGATACACAACGAAACGCGGTCGGGTCGTCAATTCGCGAGGTCGCACGCCTGCGGAAGCAATATGGCGCAGGTCGCTGGCGAAAGCTGAAGGGTGTTGCCACAGTCCGCCTCGCCAATGGTAGGATAAGAAATGTCGAACTGCATTGGTATGAAGCGCACGGAGTTGGAAGAAGGAAGATGAAGATCAAACGCTATCTGGATTAGAAGATTATGAAGCGGCAAAAAACAGAACCTCGATTTGTGCTCTGTATCAGAAATGAAGACTGCGATGATTTGCAGCCGCGGAAAATATATCAAGTGCTGCCGGATGAGTCCTCCGCCGCTGACGGTTATATTCGAGTGGTAGATGAATCAGGCGAAGATTATCTTTACCCCCAGGATTATTTTGTCTCCATAGAATTGCCTCAAGCTGCTCAGAAAGCTCTCTTATCGGCAGCATAGAGCAAGCATCCCGCAAACTAATTTCCAGGTTCCGGTTTCGGAGAATAAATTGTCACTCGAATTCGCCGTTCAATATCCTTGCACGCTCCGCGCACGCTACTCCGAGAGGCACCTGCGCGAGTGGGGCAGGCTCAGCAACCTGCACGCTCGGCTGACCACGGGCGACACCGGCGCGCCGTCGCTGGAGAAACTCGAATGGGTAGAAAACGCGCGGGACGAAATTGACCTAATGCAGGCCGAGACTGCGATCTGCCTGAGCTGCCCAGCGTGCTTGCCCAACGAAACTGAAGGCGACGCCGGATCGGCTGGTGAAGGCGAAGCCGTGGGAT
>DASYMB010000070.1:0-2822 GCA_036009285.1 Pyrinomonadaceae bacterium
CAGGAATTGATGGAACTCTCGTCCAAGCCGACGGCCCTGACCTTCGGCTATGTTGGCTGGCACAGACGCCGCTGCTCTACGTGTCTGAGCGGACAAGCCATAAATTTCCTCTCGAGGAAAAGCCTTGGTCAGGTCGTAAACATCGGTAACTAATCTAGTCTCCAGTATCTGATATCTAGCCCATACCTTCAATCAGGTCGATCTGCGCGCGCTGCAGCTTGCCGCTGTAATCGACGTAGATCGATTTCCATTCCGAAAAAACATCCAGCACCTGCGTGCCGGCTTCCCGATGTCCATTGCCGGTGGCCTTCGTGCCGCCAAACGGCAAGTGCACCTCCGCGCCGATGGTCGAGGCGTTCACGTAAAAGATGCCGGTGTACATATCGTTCATGGCGCGGAACGCGCGATTGACGTCGCTAGTGTAAATTGCTGCCGATAGCCCATAGCGGACTCCATTCGCGATTTCGACAGCCTCATCGAGAGACTTCGTCGGAATAACCGCGGTCACTGGTCCAAAGATCTCTTCCTGCGCTATGCGCATGTCCGGCGCGACGTCTGTGAAGACAGTGGGCTCGATAAAATAGCCGCGCGCGTATTCGCCTCTGGTCAAACGTTTGCCGCCGCAGGCCAGCGTGGCGCCGTCTTCATCCTGGCCAATGTCGATGTAGCTCATGATCTTTTTGACGGCATCCGCGTTGATTACCGGACCGACGTCAGTTTTGGGATCGGCGCCATTACCTATTCGTAGCGCCCGGGTGCGTTCCACCAGCTTCTTCGAAAACTGTTTGTAGACTTTCTTATGGACCACCAAACGCGACGAGGCGGTGCAGCGCTGTCCTGAAGTTCCAAACGCGCCCCAGAGCGCTCCTTCAATCGCAAGATCGATGTCGGCATCATCCATGACAATGATTACATTCTTGCCCCCCATCTCGAGCGAGCAGATTGCGTTGCGCTCGGCGCAGGCTGAAGCAACGATGCGCCCCGTTTCCGTAGAGCCGGTAAACGAGATCAAACGCAGCGCCGGATGATTGGTAATTGCCGCGCCCGCGTTTTCGCCGTAGCCCGTTACCAGATTCACAACGCCCGGCGGTATGCCGGCTTCTTCACAAGCCTGCACCAGGTTGTAAGTTGAGAGTGGCGTGTCTTCGGCTGGTTTCAAAACTACGGTGTTACCGCAGACGAGTGCGGGAATCAATTTCCATGAAGGTATCGCCATCGGAAAGTTCCATGGCGTAATCAATCCGCACAGACCCACCGGTTGGCGCACGCACATCGCAAACTTGTCCGGCATCTCGGCCGGGGTAGTGAAGCCATGCAACCGTCGTCCTTCCCCGGCAGTGTAGTAGGTGCAGTCGATCGCTTCCTGCACATCGCCGCCGGCCTCCTGCAAAACCTTTCCCATCTCGCGCGTCATGTCGGCGGTGAAGCGCTCCTTGTTACGGATCAGAATTTCACCCAGGCGAAAAAGAATCTCCGCGCGCTTGGGAGCAGGCAGGCTGCGCCAGCCGTCGAACGCCGTCTGCGCGGCATTGACGGCTGCGTTCACGTCGTCGCTGGTTGAAAGCGGAAAGCGGCCAATGACGTCGTCGGTGTCGGCCGGGTTAATGTTTTCAAACACTTCGCCGGATTCACTCGGGACCCACTTGCCACCGATGTAGTTGTTGTAGGTTTTTACGGACGCGCGCGCGGGCGCTCTGGAAATCTGCTTCGAGCTGTTTTTTGCGAGGGTCTTTTTTGCTTGAGCCATTTTTTCTAGTTTCGAGTTTCGAGTTCCGAGTTACGGGTTTTTCAGTTAACTCGAAACCCGGAACCCGAAACTCGGAACCGGTTATTGATAAGTAAACTGAACAATCCTGGTTGTAATACGGTCACGGACGAACCGCGAAACTTGCAGCACGATAGGATCGCCCGCCTTCAGACCGCTGACGACGCGCTGGAAATCGGCGAGCGTAGCCACCGGCATGCGGTTTATGCGCGTGATGACATCGCCTTCATTGAGCGCCTGCTGTCCGGTTGTGTTTCGTACCTCGGCCGCCAGTCCGTTGGGATCGACGTCCTTCACGTACAAGCCCCGCACTCCGGTGAGATGCTTGTCGGTAATCAGTTGCTGCGTAAGCTCGGCAAGCGTCACTCCCAGATGCAATCCGTTTCCTTTCGGATCGGATTCTTTTCCCTTTTCTTTGGGAGTGGCGGATTCGTCCAGCTCGCTCAGTTGTTGCAGCTTGGGCCGTTCGCCTAATACGACGTTCGCGTTCATCTTTTCGAGTTTGCCGTCACGGTCGCGAAGGAAAGTGAACGAGGCGGAGTCGCCAACGGGACTGGCCGCGACTTTCTGGATCAAATCCTGCGCGCTCCCGACCGGCTGGCCGTTGAATTCAGTAATGATGTCGTTCGACTGCATGCCTGCTTTCGCGGCCGGAGTCGGTTGTCCATCCTTGGTTGGCTGGACGTCCATAATGATCGCGCCCTTCGCTTCAGACAGACCATAGACTCTCGCATACTCGTCCTTAACCGATTCGAGCGTAACTCCGAGATAACCGCGCCGCACCTTCCCTTGCGCGAGAATCTGGCGATAGACGAAATTTGCTTCCACCGCCGGCAGCGCGAAGCCGATGCCGTTGTAGTCTCCGGTTGAAGTGGCAATCTGCGAGTTGATGCCGATCACTTCGCCGCGCATGTTGACGAGTGGTCCACCGCTGTTGCCACGATTGATCGCGGCGTCAGTTTGCAGGAAGCGCTGAAAGTTTGTGAAGAAGGGCGTCTCGCGCTCTTTTTTCGAAATGATGCCGGCGGTAACCGTTTGGTCGAGGCCAAAAGGTGAA
>DASYMB010000071.1:0-17307 GCA_036009285.1 Pyrinomonadaceae bacterium
CTACGCGTTGCATGTCGTCGGGAGTGACTGCTTCGAGTTTTTCAATACTCTCCTGCGGTGAAATGCGGCGGCCATGAATAATCTCCTGGCGAGCCAGCGCGCTCACGCGTGCACTTGAGGATTCGAGGCCGAGGAGTATTGACGAGAGGGCCTGATCTTTTGCGAGCGTGAGTTCCTCTTCAGAAACACTCTCGGAAACCACCCGGCGCATCTCTGCGAGCGAGAGATCGAGCACCTCGTCCAAGTGTTCAGGAGACGTGCCGGCATAGATCGTGAAGACCCCGACGTCTGAGAACGTGCTGCCGCCGGCTCCGACTGAATAAGCCAGGCCGCGCTCTTCGCGGATTGTTTGCCAGAGCCGGCTCGAAGTGCCGCCGCCAACTACTGAAGCCAGCAGGCTCGCCGCATAACGATCGTTGTCTTTGGCGTCAGGCCAGGGAGCCGCGATAACCAGATGCGCCTGCTCGAGCTCCTTCTTCTGCTCGATGAGAATTGGCGCTGCCGGCGCCGGCGACTCTTCAAACGGAGCCAACTTTGCTTCGCCAGACGCGGTAGCCGCAAACGACTTTTCAATCAACTCCACCAACTGTTCATGCACGACGTTGCCGGCCGCAGCTACTACCAGATTCGAAGGTGAAAACTCGCGCGCGTGAAAAATCGAGATCGTATTGTGATCAAACGAAGTAATCGTTTCTTCAGTACCCTCTATCGGTCGCCCCAGAGGATGGCCGGGAAAGTAGGCAGCGTTGAAAAGTTCGCCTAACAACTCGTCCGGCGTGTCCTCGACCATTTTCATTTCTTCGAGGATGACCTTCTGCTCGCGTTCCAGATCAATTTGATCAAAGCGAGGATTGGCGAGCAGGTCGGCGAGCAGATCAAATGCCTCGGGCAAACTTCTGTCCGCAACCTTTACCGCGAAACCAGTCATCTCATGGGTCGTAAACGCATCCAGATTTCCCCCAAGTCGATCCGATTCAACCGCGATGTCGCGGGCGCTGCGGCGCTGAGTTCCTTTGAACACTGCATGCTCGATAAAATGGCAGATACCGTTAAGTTCGGGAGCTTCGTGGCGAGAACCACGGCGCACCCAAATTCCGGCCGTTACTGACCGCAGGCCGGGCATGTGCTCGGTCAAAACTGTGATGCCATTGGGGAGGCGGGTTAAGCGAACTTCGTCAATCATGAATTGCACAACCAAACTGGTAAGAGTTAGTACGTTCCGCATCCTAGCACGGCGGAAACCGGCGGCAAAATGGAGGCCCAAAGTTGGTATTAGTGGTCAGAACCACCTGCGGTAGCGGATGGGCCCGCAATCTTTACGCGCCCGCTACCGCAGGCGGTTCTGACCAGGACAAATTCTCGGCTAATGGCCGAATTGCTTGACACGCTGTTGATTATTGGCGGAAAATGCGCACTATCCAACGGTTCCGGTAAGTCTCCTGGCCCGAACCAGTCCGCCTCTGCGAGTTTAAGGCGAGGCTGCCTTAAAGCTCCACGAGCGGCAATATTTCTTAGGAGACTTCTTCCTATTTTGCGCACACTACAGTCAACAGCCGACCGGCTTCAAACGTTTCCTGCGGGGACGTAAGGAGGTTACTTGGCGATGAAGGCGATGAAGAATTTGAGAAAAAGAACAATAGGGAGAAGAATGCTGAGTCTGTTGCTGGCGGTGTTTTCCGCCGGCCTTTACCTGCAGGCTCCGACGGCAAGTGCAAGCAAAGGAAATCTCGCGACGATTACCGGAGCAGTGCTCGACAACAAGGGCAACCCGGTATCGGGCGCGCTCATTTCCTTGTTGCGAGATGGCGCCAGCAAAATCATCAAGCAGACACACAGCGACGCGGCCGGCCGTTTCAGCGCGCGCATCTCACCTGGCCGTTATGGCATTCGCGCGATTGCCGCAGGCTTCAACGAGGTCGTCTTCTCCTCCGTCGATATTCGCGCTTCGCAGGAACTTGTTTACCGCTTCAACCTGGAACCCATCGGCTCCGGCAAGACCTTGCCTGAACGTCGCAAAGATCGCGACGATGTGAAGTGGACTTTGCGCTCGGCACAAACCCGCCGCTCCATCTTCCAGGCCCAGGAAGGCGACGCCGCCGACATTCAAGCTGTACTCGGACAAGAAACAGCGACCAGTGATCCGACAAACGCAATTGGCGGCGACCAGAGCGAAGTCGGCAACGAAGTAACTAATACACAATCTCAGCGTCGAGTCCAGGGAGTTATCGAAACCTATTTTGCGAGCAACTCATTCGGCTCCAGTTATCCCGGTCTTAATTTTGCCCTCGCCACTGCGCCAAACGATTCGGTTGAACTGATCTTTTCCGGACAAACAACAGCGGGCAATGGTCCCGAGCGATTCGAAGCAAGCGCTCATGTTCGTGCGGGTCAGCGCCATCGCGTGGGAATGAGCCTTGGCGGCGTCAGCCTCGGAACCCCACTCGGGCTCTCAACGAAGAACAAGCAATTCTCCAGTTCCGCGATGGGCCAGTTTTCAGTCCGCGCGATTGATGAATGGATAGTTCGCGACGGGATCGTGGTGGTTCTTGGCATCGACTACTCGCGTTTCATTGGCGCCGGCGGCGCGAGTTCGCTCAATCCGCGCCTTGGAATCCAATATGATGTAAACGCCCGCACGCGAGTGAAGGCTGCTTACGCTCCCGGAGGAGACGAAGGCAGCGTGCAGAGCTTGGCGAGTTTTGAGGACTCTCAAGTTGCTTTCAGGGACAATGCGAAAAGACCGATCGCTTTCGTTGATGGCCGCGCCGTAATGGACCGTAGTCATCGACTCGAGTTCGGAATCGAAAGAGTCATCGATAATAAATCTAACTTAGAAGGCACCGCGTTCTTCGACACGACCTCCGGACGGGGCGTCGGCCTGCTCAGCACGCCGTTAACAGCATTCTCCGGTGCAACTGGTGCAGCCTTTATCAATGTTGCGAACCAGCAGGGCGCCTCGCGCGGCATGCGACTGGTTTACACGCGCAGACTCAGCCGCATGTGGACCGCTTCCGGAGGCTACTCCTTTGGTCGCGGACAGCGACTTGCTTCCGGTGAGATTTCACAACCGACAGAAATATTTGAGAGCGGCTTTTTCCAGTCGGCTGCGCTGCAACTCGGCGCTGGTTTCAGTACCGGCACCAACATCCGCACCGTCTTGCGTTTCTCGCCAAACGCCACTGTCTTCGCAATCGATCCCTTTGCCGGACGCCTTGCTGTTTATGATCCCTCGTTAAGCGTGCAGGTTACCCAGGAGTTGCCGAGTTTCGGATTGCCGCTGCGTGCCGAAGCTGTACTTGACGCGCGCAATCTGTTGGATGTGCAGCCAAGCGCCGACAACGGAGAGGTACTCACCCAACTCCGCACCGGCCGTCGTTCAGTTCGCGGTGGTATCTCGCTTAGGTTCTAACAGGGACTCTAAAAAGGGGGCAGGATTGAACCGGGAGCTAGCTTCCTCCCTCCCGCGGGCCGCGAGTGTTCGTCAAGTTGCCCATCCATTTTGTTCTCCAAAATCTCGGGAAAAGTCCAAAAACTTGGATTGAACTTGGCTTGTACGGTCGCGAGGATTATTCGCAATAGCGAATCAGATGGAAGCACACAGCATAGGCGGCCAGAGAATCCGAAGCGGTCCACTGTTATAACGATTAAAGGGCGAACCGAATGCATGGGCCTTCTGGAAATAGACTTGGGAACATACCTTGCCTTTTAACTGCGGATCGGACGTTTTGATAATTGTCGCGCAAAACTAATTAAGTGAAGAGATCGGTTTTTACAACGGGGACGTGGCTGGTGCTGGCCGGCGCCGCTTTGCTGGTGACGGCGGGCATACTTAACTTTGCCCAGCGCTTACGACATGAAACGCCTCCCTTCGATGGCATCCAATGGAGCAACACGAAGCAGGGACTGCTGGCTGAAACTGTTGAGCCTGGTTCGCCGGGAGCGCGCAGCCAAATCCTGCCGGGCGATCGTCTGCTCGGAATTAGTTTAGACAACCGAAACTATGAGCAGGTTGGGCCCGCTAAGGACATCCAGATGTACCTGGACCAGGCGCGGGTTGGCGGCGAGATTCATTATCTGATCGAGCGGCCATCTTATCCGGAAGGCAGCCGTTTGTATTATGCCGATATCGATCACCTCGATGCGATCCACAAGTGGACGCCGCGAAGTATCTATATCAATCTGATCGGTCTGGTCTTTCTTTTCGTAGGCTTCTTTGTGCTCTTCAAACAAGGTGGACGCGCGCCTTTTGCTTTACACTTCGCCACGCTCTGCCTGGCCGCGTTTGTTTTTTGCTTCTATACCCCAGTCGGTACTTACCGCGATCTGGATTTAGCGATCGCGTTTTTAAGAAACGCCGCGTTCATTCTCTTCCCGCCGCTGTTCCTGCACTTTTGTATTCTTTACCCGCAGCGACAGCAGTTGTTTGAAAAGAAACGATGGCGTGCCGCGCTGCTCTATGTTCCGGCGCTGCTGCTGCTATCGCTTGCAAGTTTTGTTTTCCTGCGCGGCGTGTTGACGCCAATCATCCCGCCGCTCCGTCAGGTTCCCAGCCTGTCGGAATCTTTTATCGGCTGGTTCTACAAGCTGAGCTTCTTCCACTTCGTCGCCGGGTTGATTGCCAGTGTCTTTTTCCTGGTTAGAACCTGGACCAGGGCCAGGAGCGCGGTGGTGCGGCAACAGATGAAGTGGGTGATCTGGGGATCGCTGTTAGCGGTTGCTCCTTTTACGTTGCTGTATGCAATCGGATTTTTGTTGGGCGCGCAAACTGCTCCCGGACTTATCGATACCGCAGTGCTGCCGCTCGTGCTTATTCCGCTCGCGTTCGGCTATTCGGTAGTTCGTTACCGGCTAATGGACGTCGAACTGGTGGTGCGTCGCGTGTTTGTTTACGTCCTTACGACCCTCGCGATTGCCTTGATGGTGGGCGCCGTCGTTTATCTTGCCGGGCTTTATGCGTTGGGTGGAGATCAGGGATTCACTTCCGGCGAGATTACTCTGCGCGTCGTAATCGCAATCGTGGCTATGGCCGCGATCGTGATGATTGCGGCGCCGGTGAAAAATTTTTTGCAGGAACGGATCGATCGGCTGTTTTATGGCGAGCGTTACGACATGCGCAACAGCTTGCTTGATTTTGGCCGCACGCTCTCGGCCACCACGGCACTCGATCCGCTGCTCGACTCGCTCGTCAGTCGTCTGCAACAGGTAATGAACGTCGGCCGCATTGCGATTTTCATTGAAGATAAAAATGCGCCTGCAGGTTATCGCGTCGCCCGCGCGGCCGGACTGTCGGCTGAAATGGTGGTCCCGCCGGACTTTCGCGAGATGATCCGGATTCGCTCGGCCGAAACCGGCATGGTGCGCACCGACGATCTGGATCTGATCCCCGAAACAACGGGCTTCGTGCGACGCGCCCTTCACTATTACGTTCCCTGCGTGGTGCGCGGCCGGATGGTCGCGGTTATTGGTCTGGGGCGTTCGGCCGATGGCGCGCTGCTCTCTTCGGAGGACGTGGACATATTGCTGACAGTCTCCGGCTACGTCGCCGTCGCCATTGAAAATAGTCTCCTCTATCAGGAGCAGGGTGATCGCGCGGCCGAGCTGAAGCTGCTCAAAGAGTTTAACGAATCCATCATCGAGTCGATCAACGTGGGCTTGCTGGCCGTGGATCTTGAAGGCCGCGTAACACGCTTGAATTCCGCGCTCGAAGAGATACTCGACCTGAGTCGCGCCCAGGCAGTCGGCAAAAAAGTCGAGGAGCTTTTCTCGGAAGATTTTGCGGACACGCTGCGGCAGGTGCTTGGCAACGATCGCTGGCGCCTCCGCGAGATTCGCAATATCTATAAGATTCACACGGCAACCTCCGCCGGCCACCAACTAGTTCTCAATATCGCGATCGCGCCGTTGCAGGATTCGCAGGAACAAACCGGCGCCCTGGTGGTGCTGGAAGATGTCACTTCCCGCGTGCGCCTTGAAGAGCAGTTGCAGCAACGCGAAAAACTTTCTTCGATTGGCTTGTTGGCAGCGGGCGTGGCCCACGAAGTGAACACGCCGCTCACCGGGGTCTCGTCGTATACGCAGATGCTGCTCGGCATGCTTTCCGAAACCGACCCGAAGCATGCGCTTTTATTAAAGGTCCGCCGGCAGGCGGAACGGGCCACCAACATCGTCAACAACTTGCTGAACTTCTCGCGCACCGGCGACGCAACCGAGTTTTCCGAACTGGACATCGGCCGCGTGCTTGACGATACGCTGCAACTGCTCGAGCCGCAGTTGCGCGGCAATCAAATTGAAATCGTTCGCGGCTACAATCCTGATTCGCCCCCGGTTTTCGGCAACAGCGGCAAGCTGCAGCAGGTTTTTACTAACCTCTTGCTAAACGCGCGCGACGCAATTCCCGCTGGGGGCTCAATCAGGATTTCGACGCTTCCTTCCGAAGACCATTCGCTGACGATTGAGGTGTCTGATACCGGTATCGGTATCGCGCCGGAAAATGTCGCTAAGATTTACGACCCCTTTTACACCACCAAGGGAGTGGGGCGCGGCACCGGGCTTGGTCTCGCAGTTTCCTATGGAATTGTGCAGGAGCATTCGGGCCACATCAGCGTGGAGAGCACTCCCGGCCGCGGCACGATATTCCGCATCACCTTGCCGACCGCGCCTGCGCGCGCGCGTTTGCAGACAGTCGAAGCGGAAATCGCAGATCCTCAAGTAGTGGTCTGAAATATTAACCCTGAAAATCTGAGTGCCGACTGCTGAGATTTGAATTTCAAATTTTAGATCTCACCTCCAGAGAGTTACCGCAAGAGCACCGGCGGCGTACCGCTTTGCTCTTGCCTTTTTTTTTGTCCTAATCTCCCCTAAACTGTTTCGCTCCCGCAAAGCCTGAGGACCCCGAGCATTGGCAATAAAGACGGAAAGACGCGTGGCTAAAAAAGGTTCAGTACTCATTGTCGACGACGAAGAGATAATGCGTGAAGTGTTGGAGACGCTGCTCTCTTCCGAAGGTTATCGTGTCGACCTGGCCAAAACCGGCGAAGAAGGGCTCGAGTCATACGGCCGCCGTTCTTACGACGTTGTCTTGCTCGACGTTTCCATGCCGGGCATTGGCGGCCTGCGCGCGCTCGAAGAATTTTTGAAGACTGACTCCGACGCCGTTATCGTGATGATCACGGCCTATGCGACCTTCGACACCGCCATCGCCGCCTGGGAACACGGCGCGTTTGGCATCATCCGCAAGCCTTTCCAAAACGAAGAAATCACCGCCCGGGTGGCGGCCGGGATCAAACGACGCCGCAACGAGGAAGAGCGGCGAACGCTGCGGCGCGCGATGAGTCGTGCAGTCGATCGCGGCGCGATGGTCGGCCACTCCGATGTGATGCAGGAAGTTTTTCGTCTGGTCGAACAAGTGGCGCCGGCTCGCTCGACTGTTTTGATCACGGGAGAGAGCGGCACCGGAAAAGAGTTGATCGCGAAAGCGATTCACGAAGCGAGCACGCGCGCGGGGAAACCTTTCGTTACCGTTAACAGTTCCAACATTCCTTCCGAGCTTCTGGAGTCAGAACTTTTCGGCCATACGCGCGGCGCGTTCACGGGCGCAGTGGCGGCGAAGAAAGGTCTTTTTGAAGTTGCCGACGGCGGTTCGATTTTTCTCGACGAAATAGGCGACATCCCGCCGGAAACGCAGGTGCGGCTGCTGCGCGTAATTCAGGAGCGCGAGTTTACACCGCTCGGCGACACCACGCCGCGCCGCGTTGATGTTCGAATTATCGCGGCCACGAACATCGAGTTGAAGGAAGCCGTGAAGCAGGGAACCTTTCGCGAAGACTTGTATTATCGCCTGGCCGTGGTGCCTATCGAGCTGCCGCCCTTGCGCGATCGCCGCGAAGACATTCTGCCGTTGGCCCAGCATTTCATCGAGAAGTATAACGAAGAGAATGGCCGGCAGGTGTCTGAACAAATTGCGCCCGAGGTGCTGGCGATGCTCGAAGCTTACTCGTGGCCGGGCAACGTTCGTGAACTCGAGAACGCGATTGAACGGGCCGTGGTTATCGCACCGCGCGATGAGGTCTCGCGCGAGTGTCTGCGTCCGGAGATTAGCGATCCGGAGTCGGTGATTGTCGCTTCGCAGGAAGGCGCGAGCGTAGGAGCGGTCCAGGATCTGGGGCGCGGTATTAACTTTTACGATCAGGTGCGGCGCTTTGAGATCGATCTTATTCGGCGCGCGTTGGAGCAAACCGGCGGCCATCAATCGCGCGCCGCTCGCTTGCTGGGGATGAATGCCACCACCCTCAACTCCAAGATCAAAACCTACAGAATCAGCCTCCGACCGTAACGCAGCTTTTGTATTCTTAGTTGCTCAGACTCAAACTCGATCAGTTCAGGGTCAGGGAAGGTGGGCTGGTCCACGCTCTTGCTGCTTGAACAAAGCGATAGTGTCCCAGTTTGAAGTAATCTCTGTGCTTCTTTTGTGTTCTCGGTGTCTCCGTGGTGGATCTTTATTAACGATTTCACCACTGACGCACGGAGGACACGGAGATTACACCGAGAAAAACAAATTAGGACACTATCGAACGAAGTAGTCCTCTTTATGTCTTGGCTACTTTGTGGTGAAATCTATTCCGGATGTCTGCAATAAAATCAAAACAAGCGCTGTTCAAAAACATTATCGTGGAAGCTGCGCACTGCAATCGCTGCCCGGCAATGTGCGAGCGCACGGCGGTGCTAAGTGACCTCAACGGCTCGGTTGCGGCGCGCATAATGTTCATCGGTGAAGCTCCCGGACGCAAGGGCGCCGATCAAACGCGCGTGCCTTTCTCGGGCGACCAGTCAGGTAAAAACTTCGATCGCTTTCTCGCTTCGATTGGTTTGAGTCGAGCACAAATATTCATTACCAGCGCGGCACTCTGTAATCCCCGGGCCGAGTCGGGAGCGAACCGCAAACCGAGCAAGGCTGAATTAGCAAACTGTTCCAACTTCCTGCGCCGGACGGTGGCGCTGTTGGACCCTGCGATGGTTGTCACGCTGGGTTCAGTTGCACTCGAGGCGCTGAAAGCAATTGAGCCTCATGATTTAAAGCTCAAGGAGTCGGCTGCGAAGATACACTCCTGGAACGGACGCGTGCTGGTGCCTATCTATCATCCTAGTCCACAAGTACTGGCCTCGCACCGTCGCGAAGCTGAGCAGTTGCGGGATTACAAAGTGGTCGCGAAGGCAATTACTAGCCGCGGACTTACGCGGACTAACGCAAATCAGATTCTTGTCAGAACCGCCTGCGGTAGCGGGCGGACCAGTATTCCGGGCCCACCCGCTACCGCAGGCGGTTCTGATTCCTTGTAAATCCGCGGCTAATATTTCCGGACCTGACATAGCCCAGGTACGATTCAATGACCGAAGCAGTTGAGCAAATAGCTATCTTGAAGTCGCCTCTTCACGAGACGCAGGCGCGGCTCCAGGCCACCATGATCGATCGCGATGGTTGGGCCGTTCCGAAGTCCTATGGTGATGCGCGGGTTGAATATGCCGCGGTGCGCGAAAGTGGTGCGGGCCTCATCGATCTCTCTTCGCGCGCGCGCTTCCTGGTAAGCGGGACTGAGGCGGTTCAGTTTCTCAATGGGCTGATTACGAACGACATGAAAACGCTTGCCGTGAACCAATGGATGGCGGCGGCGTTTCCAAATGTTCAGGGTCGGCTGATCGCGAGCGTTCGCGTGATGCACTTGAAAGACGAAGCGACAGGCAGGAATGTCTGTCCTACGTTTCTGCTAGACACAGAAGCCGCAACACACCAGGCCGTTCTGAAAAATATTGAACGCTTCACGCTTGCCGGCGACTTTCGCGTCACCGATGTGACTGGACAAACTGCGCTCATCTCCGTGCAGGGACGAGCCGCGGTTGAAGTAGTTCGATCAGTTTTGGGCGATACGGCTGCGGCAATAGAGCCTAATCGGGTCGACATGACAAACGAAATCACCGTCATTCGCGCAACCCACACCGCGGCAGAGGGCTTTGATCTCATCGTGAGCGCCGACCAGGCGAGCAAGTTGTGGGACGCATTGCAAAGCGCAGGCGCGCGTCCCGTCGGCTACGAGGCCCTCGAGACGCTGCGGATCGAGGCAGGTCTGCCGCGATACGGCGTCGACATGGACGAGACCAACGTTTTAACTGAAACAGGGCTCGACGACGCGGTTAGCTACACCAAGGGTTGTTACGTAGGCCAGGAAATCATCGCTCGCATCAAGTATCGCGGGCACGTGGCGAAGAAGCTCGTAGGTCTGCTCTTCGAGGAGGCCGTTACAACAAGAGCAGGCGAGACTATCAAATCAATGGATGGCAAAGAAATTGGCCGAATAACCTCCGCCACTTATTCGCCGCAACTGCGACGAACAATCGCGCTCGGCTATTTGAAGTTTGACTATCTTACTCCCGGTACCGCTGTGAAGGTCATCACTGTTGATGAGGAGATACCGGCGCACGTTACCGCGCTTCCGTTTGTTCACCTGGCTCCGTAGGAGCCGAATGTTCATAGTTGAAATACAATTTTTTGATCGAAGCTCGGTAGGAGCGTAATGTTGTGGCTCACCTGCGCTATTTCGCTTCTGGCGAAGCTAAGTTCATAAACAGATCTGGTGGGTCTATAAACATTAGGTTCCTACGGAACGGAACCGAACCGAAATTTTAACGCAACGGTGAGGCGATGGAAGAGGCGGAGCCAACTGTACCAGAGAAACAGCCGCGCGATCTCGATCGGGAGCAAGCGCGCCTGGCCTACACGATTATCCAATCACTCCTCGAGCACACCCGCGTCGTCAGCGATCTGGTTGCGCTCATGGCCCAGACCCTGGACGAAGACACTACTAAAGCTCTCACCCAAACACCCGTTTGGACCGCCTACCTGGATAGCCGCCGGGCCATGGAGCGCACGCGCGCCGAGGTAGAGAAATTTGCCGAGATCATGAAAGGCCTCGGTGACGATTGATTACTGGAACTAATGCCGCATTTTTTCTTTTGCCGTGGATTCACGCGGATGAACGCGGATAAGAAAAGTCAAAAGAGTGTAAGGGAAATAGAAAAACGATCCGATTGTGGTTCAGTTAGCAAAATGAATCGCAAGGAATTCCCAACCTGCGCAAGAAACTACACTCGGCAAACGATCAAGTTAATAACACCCATCATCCTCTCCTCAACCTTCAGAACGCTGAGGCCGCCTAACTGCGCCGCGGTGGCGGTGCGACGGTTGAAATGATCGTCGAACAACGGAACCGTAATCAAATTCAGTAAATCAAAAACCGGTCCCAGCAAACCGTGTGGGCGAACGTGTTCGAGCAGGATCACTGTGCCGCCCGGCTTCACTACGCGGCGCAATTCGGCGAATGCTTCCGCGGGACGCCTCAGCGAGCAGAAGACCAGCGTTGCAAACGCGGCATCGAAAGAATTGTTTTTGAACGGGAGAAGTTCAGCGCCACTCTGGATCAAATGCACCTTCGCGGGCCGGCGTTTCTGCCTCGCGATATGGAGCATCCCGCTGCTCGGTTCGGTAGCTACGCCCTCGGCGCCGCCCGGATAGAACGTGAAATTCAGGCCGGTGCCGGCTCCTAATTCCAGCAGGCGGGCTCCTTCAGGCAGACAACCAAGAGCGGTGGCTCGCAGGCTGGCGAGGAACCAGCGCTCAAGCCGCCGCATTGTCTTGTCATAATGTGGAGCTATCTCATCGTACGTTTGAGCTGGCATGAGATGTAGGATAGGCATACCTGCCTGTCCTGTCCCTGGATTTCGGTTTTGGTTGATGGACAGGCAGGAATGCCTGTCCTACTTTACGATCATGATCACCTGACGCTCGCGTCCGCCATCAAACTCACAGAGAAAAATTCCCTGCCAGCGTCCGAGTAACAATTTCCGCTTGCTGAAAGGAACAGTAACGGATGAACCAACCAGCGTAGCTTTGATATGAGCATCGGAATTTTCTTCGCCGTGTCGAAAGTCCATCCCATGTTGCGGAATTAGAGTACGGAAGGCGTGCAGCATATCGCGCGGAACGTCAGGGTCCGCGTTCTCGTTCACCGTGAGTCCCGCAGTAGTGTGTTGCACATACAACACGACCACGCCTTCCTGTTCGCCGGACTCCGTCAGCTTTCGCTGCACTTCATCCGTGAACTCAATCAGCTCTTCTCGCTCGCGCGAACGTACTTTCAATATCTGTAACATGTTTCGAAGCTCCGGTTGTGAAAAACGTTCCCTGCGTTTTCTTGGAACCACCAGGAGGAAACATTATAGCGCCGCGCTACAACGCCACCAGAAAAAGCCCCTGACGAATAATCACCAGGGGGCAAATGAAATGTATTGTCAGAACCACCTGCGGTAGCGGGTGGACCTGCGATTTTTGCCCGCCCGCTACCGCAGGCGGTTCTGACATTCTACTTCTTATCGAGAACGAAGTTGTAAGTCATAGCGCCTGCGATCTTGGCAGGTTTACCGTTAACAGTCTTTGGCTTAAAGCGCGCGCGGGAAGCTACAGCCTCAGCCGCTCCGTAAAGAGCTTCTGGCCCACTTTTGGCTTTAGCGTAAATCACGTTGCCATCATCGCCAATCGTGATATTTACAACAACCGTTCCTTCTATTTTTTGCTTCTTCGCCTCTTCGGGATAAACAGGTGGGGGCGCTTCAATCAGTTCACCTTTAACACTCTTCTCCCTGGTTTTTTCCTTCGAGGTCTTACTCTTGTCCGGCTTCTCCGCCTTCTCCGTTGCCGGCGTTGGCGGCGCCGCAGGCGACGATGGTTGCGAAGGAGGAGCCGGCGGTGTCGAAGGTGTTGGGCCGATGGGGACTGACGGCGGCGCTGATGCCGATGGTGGCGCCGGTGGTGCGGCGATTACCGGCTCCGCAGGCGGCGGCGGTGGTGGCGGCGGCGCCTTAATCTTCTTAGACGATCTTGTTCCGTCTGCTTGAGTGTTTGAGGTCCGATACCCTTCGTGGGCAGAGTTCGAGAGTGAATGCGTGGCCGCCATTACCGTTTCGGATGCACTCACGCGGTAAGGGCGACTGTAAAAGCCTGCGCCAACTATGAAGAGAAGTGCCAGGCACACCAGGCCGGCGGCCAGCAGTCGAGATGCCCGGCCGGCTCTACGCTTCGTATTTCCATTAGACATGATGTTCTCAATCCTCCTTCGCAAATTCGTGCCACTCCCAGCGCCTATCACGCCGGCCATTCTCCAGCCGACGCAAAAGCGCACTACTTTCAAAATGCTTGAGGCATAAGCCTCGGGCGTTCCGCACACTTCCAAAACCCGCTCGTCGCAAGCCTGCTCGCGTTCGTCAAACAGTCGCCGGCTGATAAACCAAACGAGCGGATGAAACCAAAGCAACGCACAAAGGATCAACTGAAAATGGCCGACGAGATTGTCGCGCCTTTGAATGTGAATCAATTCGTGAAGCATGATTGCTTCCAGCTCGCCGTCGTCGAGCAGGGTTGCCATCGATTCCGGAAGGACGATCACGGGGCACCAGACGCGCCACACTCCCGGTTCAATCTTCAACGGCGAAATCACCACACCGACGTTACGCTTCATGCGCAACAATTTCTCAGCTCGTTTGAGTGCCCGCCATTCGCGTCCGCTCTGAACACGCCGTCCCAGATGCAACGAACGCAAAAATTTGCGACCACGAATTGCCCAAAGCAACAGAATCGAGAAGGCGCCGGCGAGCCAAATGGCGGTTAACGCGAGGTAGATTTCCTGATGGCTCGCAGCCTCCGTCGCCACCACTGTCACTTCATAGGTGGAAACGAGGCTCGCCACCGGTTCGCTGATTCCGGAAAGCAGCAAACCGTGTTGGCTTGTCGTCAAAAAAGATTCGATACCGGTTTGCTGGGCCAGGAAGACAAACAGCGCGGTGGGAACGAGAAACTTCGCGGAGGCAATCAGGCAAAACATGTGTCGCGAATTTGCCGGTCCGCGCCTGAGCACAAACGTGGCGGCCAGGACGGCTGTGGCGAATAGCGTCGTCTGCCAGAGGTGGTCTGCAAAGCGAGGCCACCACCAGGCGGAAGCTGCCGCCAGGAATTCATATAAGGCAGGGGCGGCGGTCATCTCGCGCCTCCTTGTCGTTTGCCTTCTTTCCGATCGCCGGGCGCGGGCTTCTTTTGCCTGGAGTCACGCAACTTTACAATTCTATCCGCCTCAAGTTTTGCCAGTGTGCTTTCCAGATCTCTTATGTCATGAAGCGTGAGTTGTCCGGTTTCCACGAGTTGCGCCATCAGCAGGCGTGGTGAGCCGCCGAAGACATTCAGCAACTCGTCAATCAAACGGTTGTGTGCGGCCTTGCGTGTGACCACTGCTTCGAAGATGTGCGCGTTTCCGATTTTCTTGACCCGGCGCACCGCTCCCTTTTCCTCCAGGCGGTAAATGATCGTTTGCACCGTCGTGTAGGCGGGGCGCTTGCGTTCTGGGAGTTGTTCCTGAATCTCGCGTACTGAGCCGCTACCCAATGCCCATACCGCACCCATTATTTCCAACTCGAGGCGGGTGAGCTTTACCTGCTTCTCTTTCGCCATCCGTGCTCCTGTTACTACGAATGAGGTTGAAGCTACTACAATTGTGGTTGGCTGTCAAGCGGAAGCCCGACCATAAGGAAGGGCTCTTTTTTTATCTCTGAAAGAAGGCCCTTGCTTATGCGCGGGCTGCCGCTGAAACTGAGGAGTAAGAGGTTGTTTTTGGAACTTGCGATCAGATGGTTATTTTTGGGAGGCTTTGCGTTTCAGAAGCGCCCAACCAGTTGGAAGGACTGCCGCGGCGAGCAGAATCTTGATAATGTCGCCTGGAATGTGCGGC
The DNA here is from genome assembly GCA_036009285.1 of Pyrinomonadaceae bacterium. GTDB lineage: Bacteria > Acidobacteriota > Blastocatellia > Pyrinomonadales > Pyrinomonadaceae > PSRF01. The sequence continues at coordinate 14,823 of DASYMB010000071.1, forward strand.
ATCACGCTAACTTTGAAAGCGGCCATCGGGGCGGTATGCATGAGCACAGAAAACCAGGCCCAGCCAGCCAGCAGGATTACTATCGAGCCTACCGCCATAGCCGCAACCGCCGTAAAGAAACGCTTGTCCCATCCGTTCTCTGCGAAAGCGCCTGTAATAAATGCCGCTGCCGGAAAGGCGACCAGATAGCCGCCCGTTGGTCCCAGGAGATGCGCGAAGCCGCCGTGTCCACCGTAAAAGAAAGGCAGTCCGCTTGCACCTTCAATCAAATAAACGATCATCGCCATCGCGCCGAGGCGCGAACCTAGCAATGCTCCAGTGAGCAGCACGACAAAGGTCGAACCGGTGATTGGCACCGGGCCGATTGGAATAACGACCTGGGCAGCGAGCGCCGTCAGCAGGCTAAACGTCACTACGAGCGAAACGGATCGCGTCCAATCCAGCGGCGCAAGAGCGGCGCCGATCAATGTGTCGGCTTCGGGCTGTTGATATGCAGTACTCATGATGACTAACCCTTTTTAGTTTCGAGTTACCAGATTCTAAACTTGAAACTCAAAACTTCAAACCCCGAACTCGAAACTCGAAACCCGAACTGGTTTTTAGTCCTTTGGCAAATCGTCCACGCCAACCGACGCAGCTTCCGCCTGCAGCGTTCCGATGCGCATCTTGTGGAACGAGCGCCAGACAAACACGGTGGAAGCAAGAAAGAACAGCAAAGCCAGAACGTGGCTGATCAATGGACCATTCTCGCCAAATTGCCCGCGCGGATCGGCGATCGACACTGCCAGCTCAACCGCCAACAAGCCAAACAACGTGGTGAACTTGATTACCGGATTAAGCGCCACCGACGACGTATCCTTAAACGGATCGCCCACCGTGTCGCCCACAACGGTCGCATCGTGCAGCGGAGTGCCCTTCATTTTTAGATCAACTTCAACGACCTTCTTCGCGTTGTCCCACGCGCCGCCGGCGTTGGCCATGAAGATCGCCTGATAGAGTCCGAAGATGGCAATCGAAATCAGGTAGCCGATGAAGAAAAACGGCTCGACAAAAGCGAAGGCCAACGTCGAGAAGAAAATGGTGAGGAAGATATTGAACATGCCCTTCTGCGCATACTGCGTGCAGATCTGCACCACCTTCTTACTATCTTCCACCGACGCCTTCTCAACACCTTCCAAACGTATGTTTGCCTTGATGAACTGCACCGCGCGATAGGCGCCAGTCGTTACCGCCTGAATCGAGGCGCCTGTGAACCAGTAAATCACCGCGCCGCCAGTAATCAAGCCCAACACAAACGGCGCATGCAACAGCGACAGGTTTTCCGTCCGAGTCGTGAGTCCATCAGTCAGAGTCATCATGATCGAAAAGATCATGGTGGTGGCTCCGACTACCGCCGTGCCGATCAAAACCGGCTTGGCAGTCGCCTTAAACGTATTGCCGGCGCCGTCGTTTTCTTCGAGCAGGTGTTTTGCACGCGCAAAGTTGATGTCCATATTGAAATCGCGCTTGACCTCGGCTTCGACGTTCGGCACTTGTTCGATCAGCGACAACTCGTAAACGGATTGCGCGTTGTCAGTCACCGGCCCATACGAATCAACCGCGATGGTCACCGGCCCCATGCCGAGGAAGCCGAAAGCCACTAGACCAAATGCAAACACCGGCGCTGCCACCATCAACGCACCGAGACCCATGGTGCTGATGTAATAAGCAATCGACATCAGACCGACGATGCTGATTCCCAGCCAGTAAGCGGAGAAGTTTCCCGCTACGAGGCCGGAAAGAATGTTCAGCGATGCGCCGCCTTCTCGAGAAGAGGTAACAACTTCGCTTACGTGATGTGAAGAAGTCGAAGTAAACACCTTGACGAGTTCCGGAATGATCGCGCCTGCGAGGGTGCCACAGGAAATGATCATCGAAAGTTTCCACCACAGGGTTGGATCGCCACCGAGAATTGGAATCGTCAGGTAAGAAATGATGAAAGTAACCGCCACCGAAAGAATGGACGTGATCCAGACCAGCGAAGTAAGCGGAGACTCGAAGTTCATCTTGTCCGCGTTGCGATAGCGAGCTTTGGCGATCGCATCGTTGATGAAGTAAGAAGCGGCGCTGGCAATGATCATCATGATGCGCATCACGAAGATCCAAACGAGCAATTGCACCTGCACCGTCTCACCGCGTACGCCGAGCAGGATGAAAGTAATGAGCGCGACACCGGTCACACCGTAAGTTTCAAACCCGTCCGCGCTTGGGCCAACCGAGTCGCCGGCGTTATCGCCGGTGCAGTCAGCTATCACTCCCGGGTTGCGCGCATCGTCTTCTTTGATCTTGAAGACTATCTTCATCAAGTCGGCGCCGATGTCGGCAATCTTGGTGAAAATGCCGCCGGCGATACGCAGAGCAGCCGCGCCAAGCGATTCACCGATCGCAAAGCCAATGAAGCACGGGCCGGCGTAGTCACCCGGAATGAAAAGCAGAATGCACAGCA
>DASYMB010000072.1:0-9473 GCA_036009285.1 Pyrinomonadaceae bacterium
CGAAACGCGAAACTCGAAACTAATCCGCATCGGTTTATCAGCGACTCAGCGTCCGATCGAAGAGGTAGCGCGTTTTCTCGTGGGCACGGAAAACATCGATGCCAATGGAACACCAAACTGCACCATCGTCGATAGTGGGCACACGCGCCGGCTGGATCTCGCGATCGAGCTTCCGGAGTCGCCGTTGCAAGCGGTGATGTCTGGAGAAGTTTGGGACGAAGTCTATGATCGTCTGGCGCAGTTAATCCGCCAACACAAGACGACGCTTGTTTTTGTTAACACCAGAAGACTGGCGGAACGCGTTTCTCGCCATCTAGGCGAACGCCTCGGCGACGAAAACATCGCCGCGCATCATGGCAGTCTCGCGCGTGAGCAGCGTCTCGCCGCGGAGCAACGATTGAAAGCCGGCGAGCTGAGCGCACTGGTCGCTACCGCTTCGCTCGAACTCGGTATCGACATCGGCGATGTCAACCTGGTTTGCCAGCTTGGTTCTACTCGCTCCATCGCCAGCTTCCTGCAACGCGTCGGGCGATCCAACCACACCGTCGCCGGGTTTCCGAAGGGAAGAATTTTTCCGCTCTCGCGCGACGAGCTGGTTGAATGCGCCGCGATAATTGATTCGGTGCGTCGTGGTGAACTTGATCGTTTGGAACTGCCCGAGCAGCCACTCGATATTCTGGCACAGCAGATTGTGGCTGCGTCCGCGGCCGAAGAGTGGACCGAAGATGCGCTCTTCCGGATGGTCCGGGGCGCGTATCCCTATCGCAAGTTAACCCGGGAGCAATTCGATTCTGTCATTCGCATGCTCGCTGAAGGGTTTTCCACCAAGCGCGGCCGGCGTTCGGCGTATCTGCACCATGACGCGGTCAACCAGCGCATACGCGGACGGCGCAATGCGCGGATTTCAGCGATTACCTCGGGCGGGGCAATTCCGGATACGGCGGATTATGCCGTCGTGCTCGAACCAAGCGATCTGGTGATCGGTTCGGTGAACGAAGACTTTGCGATCGAAAGTTTGCAGGGCGATATTTTTCAACTGGGCAATACTTCCTGGCGCGTGCTCAGAGTGGAGCAGGGGAAAGTGCGCGTTGAAGATGCACACGGACAGCCGCCGTCAATTCCCTTCTGGTTGGGCGAAGCACCGGCGCGCACGCATGAGCTTTCGGTTTCTGTTTCGCGACTACGCGAACAAGTCGCCGACCGCATCGATGTTGGTAGTCCGGGCGCTAATATCAAAACCCCCTGCGGTAGCGGGGGGGCCGTTGAGGGCGCGCTAGTTGAGTCCGCAATGACTGATGGCCCGCCCGCTACCGCAGGCGGTTCTGACAGGATCAATCTCGATCCTGCCCTCAAATATTTGACTGAGGATGTCGGCATCTCGCGCGCGGCTGCCGAACAAATTGTGGAATATCTTGCCGGAGCAAAAGCTGTGCTTGGCGTCATGCCTTCACAGGACAATCTCGTTCTCGAGCGTTTCTTTGACGACAGTGGCAGCATGCAGCTCGTGGTGCATTCCCCTTTTGGCAGCCGGCTCAATCGCGCCTGGGGCCTGGCGCTGCGCAAACGCTTTTGCCGCAAGTTTAATTTCGAATTGCAGGCCGCGGCCACCGAAGATGCCGTAGTGCTCTCGCTTGGTCCAACCCATAGTTTTCCGCTCGATGAAGTGTTTCACTACCTCAACTCCAAAACGGTCCGCCAACTTTTGTGTCAGGCACTTTTGGATGCGCCGATGTGGAACATACGCTGGCGCTGGAACGTGACGCGCTCGTTAGCGGTATTGCGGCGTCGCGGCGGGAAAAAGATTCCGGCGCAGTTGCAGCGCATGGACGCGGAGGACCTGCTGACTGCGATATTTCCCGACCAGGTTGCTTGTGCAGAGAACCTCGGCGGCGGTGAACGCGAGATTCCGGTTCACCCCCTCGTCGATCAAACCGTGAAGGACTGTTTGGAAGAGGCGATGGACGTCGACAGTTTGGAACGGCTACTAACGGCAATCGAACGAAATGAGAAAAACCTTTTCGCCCGGGATGTGATCGAAGCCTCGCCTCTCGCGCAGGAAATTTTGAACGCCCGGCCGTACGCCTACCTCGACGATGCGCCGCTTGAAGAACGGCGCACCCGGGCAGTGCAACAGCGGCGTTGGCTCGATCCGCAAACTGCAAAGGACATGGGCAAACTCGATCAAGGCGCTATCGATCGCGTGCGCGATGAAGCCTGGCCGCGCGTCGAGAATGCAGACGAGTTGCATGATGCCCTCGTCGAGTTGGGCTTTGTCACCGAACGTGAAGGCGAAGACTGGCAGGAGTTTTTTACTGAACTGAAAAACGATCGCCGCGCCGCGGTGCTTCATGCTGGGAGCGCAGACATCCTGTCTGCGGTGAGCGCGGAGCGCGAACAACTCGACAGCTCAATTCTGAGTGGTAACCCAACACAGGCGGGCGAGATGAGCACCCCAGCGGATAGAAACACATCCGCCGGGGACCCCGCCACGCCCGCCGCCGCAGTATTAACCGTCCCAGTAATCAAGTTGTGGGTTGCTGCGGAGCGGTTGCCCCAGCTAAGCGTTATCTATCCAACGGCCTCACTCAAGCCGCCCATCGTTGCGCCCGAAAGTTTCGCGCAAGTCTCCTGGAGTTTTGAAGACGCGTTAGTTGAAATACTGCGCGGCCGCCTGGAAGGCCTTGGTCCATCAACCGTCGCAGCGCTCGTTGCTTCGTCGGGCATTGCCAGGAGCGACATCGAGCTCGGCCTGCTCAAGCTCGAGGCGGAAGGTTTTGTAATTCGCGGACAGTTCACGCCGGGCGCGACTGAAACTGAATGGTGCGCGCGCCGTCTGCTCGCGCGGATTCACAGCTACACGCTCAACCGTCTGCGCCAGGAGATCGAGCCGGTATCTACCGCCGATTTCATGCGTTACCTGCTGGCTTGGCAGAAGCTCGCGCCGGAACATCAGATGGAAGGCCCGGAAAGCGTGCGCGCGATCATCGAGCAGTTGGAAGGATTCGAAGCGCCCGCCGCCGCCTGGGAAGGCGAACTCTTGCCCAGCCGTCTGGCGGAATACGATCCCGCCTGGCTCGATGCGTTGTGTCTGTCAGGTGAAGTGGTGTGGGCCAGACTGACTCCGCCGGCAACACCCTCACGTGCAACCTCCGGAGAGCCCGGTAACGAACGTGCTCGAGGCGCGGCTCCGGTTCGCAACACGCCCATCGCGCTGCTGCGTCGTAAAAATTTTGCTATCTGGAGTTCGGTCTTTCCCCAACCTTCGTTGAGCGAAATCGAATTCTCAACTACGACGCGCGCCGTTCACGATTATCTGGCGACACGCGGCGCTTCCTTTTTCACAGACATTGTGGACGGCACCCGATTGTTGCGCGCGCAAGTGGAGGAATCTTTGGCTGAACTGGTGGCAAATGGGTTGGTCGTCTCCGACAGCTTCGCAGGTTTGCGGGCGCTGCTGACCCCCTCGAGCCGAAAAACGCAGGCGGCTGCAAAACGAAAGCATCGCCAGGCAGTCTATGAAATGTCGAGCGCCGGACGCTGGTCGCTGCTCAACCGCCAGGTAGGACAGGCATTCCTGCCTGTCCCGTCGGGAAATGAAATCGTCCGAACGAATAGCGCGAATGGTAAAGAGCGCTCTCAGTTCGACTCAGAAGCCGCTGAAGAAATCGCGCGCATACTGCTCAAACGCTACGGCGTAGTTTTCAAACGCCTGCTCGAGCGCGAAGGAATAGCCTTGCCCTGGCGTGTGTTGCTGCGTATCTATCATCGCCTGGAAGCACGCGGCGAGCTTCGCGGCGGACGCTTCGTCGCGGGAATTTCCGGTGAACAGTTTGCGCTTCCGGAAGCAGTGGGAATGTTGCGAGCGATTCGGCGCACTCGCTCCGGCGCGATGGATTTTGGTCTGCGGTCTCCTCAGGCAGTTGCAGAGCTAACTACGGACCGAGCAGCGAACGCCGGCGAGGAGAGTTTGATTTCCGTAAGTGCCGCCGACCCTTTGAATCTCGTGGGCATCATCACACCGGGCGGGCGGCTCACGGCCCACACCTCAAACCGGATTCTTTATCGCGACGGCGAACCAATCACGGTCCTCGAGTCTGGCGAGACTCGCTTCCTCGTCGAACTCAGCCGCACGATGGAATGGAGAGCCAAGAGCGCGCTGCTGCGTAAAGCCACTCCACCGCAACTTCGTTCTTACCTCCGTCGCCCGGCCTAACGAAGTCCAACGTCCAAGCCGAAAGGGAATTTTGGAATTTTGAATTTGAGTTAAACCGGATTCAGCATCACAATCTCCGCTCGCTCGCGTGCGTTATCGAGAAACGCATCTGTGTCTGATTCAATTTTCGCTTCCGTCAATATTTTTTCAATTTCACCGCGTGCCTCTTCGAGAGAGGGCACGATTTGACCAGGCGCCCGCGCCCGCAGACGCGGCACGTAGACGTCTTTGTAGTAATCGACGATCTCTTTTTGTGTGATCACTACGAAGTTACGAAAACGGAAATCAAGATACTTTTCGATTCTGACGCGCTGCTCCAGAATCTCGTCCAGCTTGTCGGCGGTTAAGCCTACGCGCTGGATACGTTGTTGAAATTCCTCCCGCGAGGGAAACGCTTTTACCAATTCATTGCGGGCAGCCGTAACCTCTTCACTAGTTGGCGCGATAGACGGCAGCTTCTCGGCCTCCTGTAAAATCAAGCGCTGGTCAGTGAGCAGACGCAGCGCGCGGTTTAGATCGGCTGAAGTGGGATTGGCGAGCGGCGTGTTGGGTTGCAGCGCGAGTTGCCAGAGCAGGGCCGAATAAGTTATCAGGCAAATCTGACGGCAATCGGGCAGGACGCCCGCGTTTACGGTCTCGACCATTTTGTCGATGACTTCCTGGCCGGAGACCGAACCAGTGAGCAGTAGGAGGGGCAGGAGCAGACGGCAGACGGCAGGCGGAAGAACAGAACGCGACCGGTTGACGATTGGAATTAGCGATTTAGTTAGCATCATCTTCTTCTTCCCCTGAGTGCCACCCGCTAACGCAGGTGGTTCTGACAACTCCTGGCCACCCGCTAACGCAGGTGGTTCTGACTCCTGCCCACCCGCTAACGCAGGTGGTTCTGACAACTCCTGGCCACCCGCCAACGCAGTGGTTCTGACAACTCCTGCCCACCCGCTACCGCAGGTGGTTCTGACTCCTGCCGACTGCCTCCTGCCGACTGCCTCCTGCTCCTGCCGCCTGATTCTAGAACGTCTGCGTAAACCGAAAATGCACTTGCGTTCGTTTGAGACGATAGACTGCCGGTGTGCCGTTGAAGTCGTCCGGGCCGCCGCTTGGCCCACGCTGCGGAATTAAAAACTCCGGCGGATTAAGCAGGTAGCCGTAATCTATCGCGAGCGCGCCGCCGAATGGAGTTTGGATTCTGAAACCCAGCCCCACCGTATTGGCCCAGTGAGCACGCAGGTTCGCCGCGTCTATCGCGGCCAAAACATCGCCCGCGGGGATCGGCGTGTTCTGGTGCCGGCCAAACAAGTCGCCGACTCTCCGAAATACATTGCCACCGTCATAAAACGGAACTGCCTGCAGCGACTTTGAAACCGGTATGCGCGCTTCAAGATTGAGAATCGCGAGCGCGTTGCCGCCTACCGGCACCGTGAACGGATTCAACACCACCACTTTTTTGTTCGAATCGATGAACTGCCCTTTGGGAATTATGGCCTGACGCGGCCCGGCCTCCTCGAAATTAAAACCGCGCAGCGTAGTAGAGCCACCCGCAAAAAATCGTTCGCTGATCGGCAAGGTGAGATCGACTTCGGTGATGGTGCCGGTGCCGTCGCGATCGCGGGGGTTGAAAAGATTTGCCAGCCCCAGAGTGGCATTGGCGGCGAACACCGTTCCGCGCAGCGCGTTCATTTTGTAATAGCGGCGGTAAGTAGCCTGCAGCCGGTTGAAGGAAAGGTTTCCCCCCAGTTGGCGCAGGGCCACGGCGTAATCGAGGTTGAAAAAATCGCCGCGCGTGGCGTCCAGTTGATTGTAGCGGCAGACTTCGCCGGGCGCGCCAGTCTCCTCGTCGGGATCGCGCACGGCGCCCAGCAAACCTCGCTCGCATCTTTCGCGAGTATCGCGGACAAACGAAGCGCCGAAGCGCGACAAACGTACCGCTCGATCCGGCTGCAGTATCGGCCTCACGAGCAAACTCTGAATATTGAACAGGCGAACGTCTTCATAACTATAACGAACGAATATTATCGAATGTGTTTTCTCGTCAAGCACTCGTTGCGTTTCAATAGCGGCAGTAAAGCGGTTGAGCGTCGGCTGCCTGACCCTTCGGCCAAACTCGTCGAGCGGGTTTCCTTTGGCGTCGAGACGCTGCACGATTCCCATCGTGCCGCGGTCTATCGACGAACGGAAAAACCTCGTCACGGTTGAATCGCGCTGATACTCAACCGACAACCCAAGCGGCAGAAATCCCTTTGCACCGTACCGCCTGAAGCGCGGATCCAGGTATTCGAATCTGAGACGCTGCTGCTGGCTGCTCACCCGCAAACGCATCGCGCCCTGGCGCAGCTTGTTCATGAAATTAACGTTGCTGATTTCCAACAGTCCGAGCGGACCGGTATCGGTCGAGAAGCCGCCGCCGTAGTCCATCACGCGCGGCTTCTTCTCCTCGACGTCGATAATGACGTCCTTGCGTTTGAAACCTGAGGCAGTTTCGCCGGCCGGTTCCGTGCGGATGATGACCTGCCGGTAGGCGTCGGTCAGGTAAAGCTCTCGCTCGCTATCGGCAATCCGATCCGAGCGCAGCACGTCTCCTTCGGCGATGGGAATGACCCGCAGGATTGCGGTGCGCTTGGTGCTCTGCGTCTTTGCGCTGCCGGTAACACCGTTAACCACGATGCGATTGATGAAGACCTTGTCGCCTTCGTTAGTAATCGAATAGATAAGTCTTATTTGCTCGTCCTCGGCTTTGCGCGGAATCTCAACCGTTGAAAATTCCATCTGCGCGTTAACGTAACCCTCGCGCGCATACAGTCCGAGCATGCGTTCACCGTTTGCTCTCGCTTGAGATCGCGAGAAAGGAGCACCTATCACCGTCTTCAACTCGGCGAGCAACTGCTTATCCGAATAAATCTTATTGCCGCGAACTTCCACCGCGGCGATGCGCGTCAATGGTCCCTCGGTGACTTGAAACGTGATGATCAAACTTTCGCCGTTGATCGATACGCCCTGAAGCACGTCAACTTCGGCGCGACGATAGCCGAGGTCGCGCATGTAGTTCCTGACTGTTCGCTTGTCCTGCTCCAGCAAGGTGAGGCTGGTGTAGCCGCGGCCGTAGCCGAGCAAAGGGATCAACCCGAGCGCGCTGGCTTTCTGAGTTCTGAGATCGGCGGCGACGTCGTCGTAGGTGAGCTTGTTGGTTCCCGTGATGCGGATATCGGTGAGCTTGAAGCGCCGTCCGCGTTCGATGTCGTAGCGTATCTCGACGGTGTGACCGGTCAAGTTCTCGGGATTCAAAGTTTCACAGGTTGCGGCAGTGCCGTTTTCGCCCAGGGCCGGCGTGGGCGGAGTCACGGTGCACACCGGAGTTACTTCAGTAAAGAAATAGCCCTGCTCCTGAAGCTTGTTGCGCAGCCGGCGCGCGCCCTCGATGATCGCCGATTGATCGATGTTGCCTTCGCGCTTCACCGGCAACAGTTCGCGGGCGGTCTTCTCGCTCATCGGATAATCCGGAACGACTACGTTAACTTTTGGCCCCACCGCTCCGGTCAGGGTTATCTTGATCGTATTTCGTTCAGCGTCGCGCTCAACTCTCGGGTCGTCAAGCAACGGGGAAAGATATTGCTGATCGATCAAGGCTTGGCGGATCTTCTTCGTATCCGAAGCGAGCGCCTCGCGCGTGAACGGCGCGCCCGGCTGAAGCTCAAGTGTCGGCTTAACAGCCGACGCATCGAAGCCGGTAATATTTATGTTGAACGACTCAACGCGCGACTGCTCGCCGGGGACGATGCGATAAGTAACGGTGGCTCGCGTTCCGCTCGGATCCAGTTGCTCACTCGACTCGACCACGGCATTGAAGTAGCCGCGGTCTCTGAGAAACACCTGCAGCTCCTCGGCATTACGCAGGATTATTTGTTTGGAGAGGCGCGTGCCCGGCTGGGTGAGGTTTACGCGAGCGCGCAGCTCGTCCTCGGAAATTGGAGTGCCGGTTGCAGGAGCCAGATCAAACTTGACGTCGCCGATCTGCACCTGTCGTTGAATCACAAAGCGCAACCGGATAGGCCCGCTCCCCGCAGCGCCTGCTTGGAACACTTCCACGCGCGCGTTGGCCACCCGCTGGGAGTCGAATAAAGCCTGCAGCGCGTCGCGTATGGCGACCGCCGAGAATTCGCTGTTGGGAACTATTCGAACGATGGAGAGAAACTCTGCTTCAGCAGCCGGATCGCCGGGCGAACCCTCAAACGTAACTTCAACCGCGCTGATCTTCCGGCCTTCGTATTCGTCAAAAAGCGAACCCGCCTGCGCACTCGCAACAGCGAGCAGCACCGTGGCTGTCAGAAATACTATCGAGAGAAACCGTCGCACCAGCACCCCGCCTTAGAATCGTCTTCTGAACCTGATCTCAAAATTAAAATTGTTGTTGCGCGCAGTTAACCTTCGCGTCGATGCCTGTTCATACTGCGCGATGAAGAACAGGCGATCGGAAACTCGATATTCGACGGCCAATATTTGATTGGGGTCCGAAGCGACGTTGGTTGAGTAGGTTACCGAAAGGTCTTTGTTAATTCTCTTCCCCACTGTCAATCGGGCCGCCGGCGTCGCTCCCGAACCACCAATCACGGGATTGATCTCGAAACGACTCAAGCCGAAAAGCTTGCTGGTCGCGCGTTGAGCGGGGGCATTGATCAGCGCGTCGGTTAGCAGACTGGTCGCTGTTCCCAAACCCGATTGCGACAGGATCGAAGTGCTCGTGTCGCCTGTCGCGAGCTGGCCGGTAGTAATCAGCGAAACAATATCAGCCTGTGGTAACGCCGGTTCTGAGCTGATGACGGCCTGAGGTTGCGAGAGTGGACCAGTTAGTCCGACGGTGATGCGGTAGCCGCGAATTTGCGACTCACCCTGAATGTTGATGATCGGATCAGTGTTTCGCTGCGGCGGGAAATCCATCAAAGCGCGCGTTATCTCGTAACGATCGTTGCGAAAATTCAAGGTGCCGCTGGTAGCGGTTATCCGTCCCGAGATCAGAGGGTCTTTCACGGGGCCGTTAACTTCAAGGGAAACCGAGGCCACCAAATCGGCGAGATTGTTTCTGACTACCAGCGCGTTGCGACCTTCGATGCGCAAGTTGCTAAACAAGGCCGCGCGCGTTATCTCGATCTCGCTGCCTTCTTCGATCGATTCGCGCTGCCTGAAATTAATCAGGTCGGCAAGTTCGATGTCCTCGGTGTATTCGCTGCGCCTAACATTCACGGTCCCACCGATCAGTTGTTCACGC
>DASYMB010000073.1:0-3341 GCA_036009285.1 Pyrinomonadaceae bacterium
CTCACTGCGACGGTCTCCGCGTCTGTAACCGTCCGCGATGACGAAGGCCTCCTGAGTATCGGCGAAACGACCACCGCTAATACCATTCGTGCAAAGACGTTGGCTAACATGCCGCTACGCGCGGAAAACTATCAGAGTGCCCTGCTGTTGACGCCAGGCGTCGTGCGCGACACCAATGGCGATGATCATCTTAAAGGCGCACGCTCCGGCCAGAGTTCATACACTGTCAATGGAGTGGACGTAACGGATCCCGTGAGCGGCAATCTGGCCTTCGACATCCCGCTTGAAGCAGCCGCCGCCGTTCAGGTGGAAGAGAATCCCTACTCATCTGAGTTTGGACGCCTCGCCGGTGCAGCAACTACTCTGGAGACGAAAGGAGGCGACAATAGGTTTAAGCTCGGCGCGACTCGCTTTTTTCCAGTTTTTCATAACTTCTTCGGGGGCGCCGTCGACTCTTTCCGGCCGCGTGTGACGCTCAGCGGCCCTATCATTCGCGACAAAGTTCTCTTTCTTCAGTCTTTTGAATATCGCCTCAGCCGCATCTATGTGCCAAGTCTCGCATCGGGGCGTGACAGTTCTACTTCAGAAAATTTTAACTCGTTCACGCAAATCGATCTGATTGCAAACAAGAACAATCGGCTCAAATTTATTGCGGCCATCTTCCCGCAGAAGATTCGCTACCTTGGTTTGAACACCTTCAATCCACAAGAAGCAACCGCTAATATCAAACGGGATGGCAACCTCTTCTCTGTTTCTGAGCAAGCCATTTTCGGTGACGCTTCATTTCTAACTTCGTCGCTGAGCTACCATAGGTCGAAGGTCAACGTCTTTGCGCAAGGTTCCGAGCCATTGACAGTGCTGCCCGATGGCAACACCGGCAGTTCCTATGCGGATACCGACCGGCAATCTAGTCGCGTACAGTGGCAGGAGACTTACTTCGCAAAAACTTTCGCGCTTGCCGGTCAACATTCACTTAAGCTCGGCACTGAGTTTGACAGAACGAGTCTTTCCGGAATATTCAAGAGTCGCTCAATCCTGATCCGTCGACGCGATCAGACCCTGGCCCAACGCATTGACTTTGGCAGACCCGGCACACTTGAACGCAAGGTTAGCGAATTTTATTCCTTCATTCAGGATCGCTGGGTAGTCAATAAAAGAGTAACGATTGACGGCGGCCTGCGATTTGACAAGGACGGAATTACCGAACGAAATAACTTGGCGCCGCGCTTTTCGATGCTCTATTTGCCATTCAAGAATGGCCGCACTATTATTCGGGGCGGAGTCGGCCTTTTCTATGATCGGATTTCACCTTCTGTAGGGGATCTCGAATCCATCGATCAGGAGGCGGATGATTCAACTACGCTCCAGCGTTCTACGCGCTTCACGCAATTGCCGCGGCGTACCGTGACAACTTTTGCGGCCGATGGCGTCTCAATTCTCGACGGTCCTCGCTTCTTTAGGAATGTTGTTAACGCTCAATTGAAAGATCCGCGCAGCGTCCGTTGGAGTCTTCAGCTCGATCATGGATTCACGACGAACCTGACTGCCCGCATCGGTTATCTGAATCGGTCAACCTCGAATGATCTGATTATCGAACCGCAGGTCGGAAGATTCAACTTCCTACTTCTAGACAGTGTCGGCCGCGCCCAATACCAGGAACTACAAGTGCTTGGCACTTATACAAGCAACCGCCTTGGCAAGTGGACCGCCTCATACACCTGGTCCAGGGCGCAGGGCGATCTCAACACGGCTGATAACTACCTGGGTGATCTCCGCGCCCTGGTTGTTCGCCCGAACGAGTACGGACCTCTGCCTTGGGATGCGCCTCATCGTTTCCTCGCCTTTGGTCAGTTAAAGGCGCCTCTCGGTCTGACCGTTTCGCCGGCCGTCGAGCTTCGATCCGGTTTCCCGTTCTCGGCAGTGAATGACCGCTTGGATTTTGTCGGACCGCGTAATCAGGCGGGCCGCTTCCATACTTTTCTCTCAGTCGATGCGCAGGTGACAAAGGACTTTATTGTTCCAAAGTTTATTCCAAAATTTGACGGGAAAAAGGCCCGCATCGGCGCTGCCGTCTTTAACCTGACCAACCACTTCAACCCTCGTGATGTGCAAAACAATATGGGAAGCTTGCGATTTGGCCAGTTTTTCAACAGTCTTGGTACGTCCGTCCGTGGTAAGTTCGAGATAGATTATTAATGCGAACCTCGAAAGCCCCTTATTCTTTCGTCAGGCTTTGCAACGCCGTGGTCCTGGTATGTATTTGCGTTGTTGGCCAAGGCTATGCTCAGCAATCCCGAAGCGACGTTCCAAGCTTGCGCGTGCGGGTGACAGACGCGGAACAACGCGGCGTGGCTGGTGCTGTTTGCTCACTATGGCTTAACGGCGACAAAGCCAGAGTTGCCGCCACCGCCACGACTGACGAACTGGGTATCGCCACGTTTCCACTGACGCTTCCTGCCGGTACCTATACGCTCCGCGTTGAAAGTCCGGGGTTTGAAAATTTCATAAGACGCGACGTGAAGGTCAAGCCCGGCGCAACAACATCGATAGAGTTTTCGTTGACCGTCGCGGCTTTGAAAGAGTCGGTAACTGTTGAATCTCCAGCCGAAGAAGCCACGACTGCTGCGACCGGACCATCGATACCAGCAGGCACTCTTCATCGCGAAGCACTTCAGCGCTTGCCGCTCGCCGCGGCACGAGTAGACGAAGCTTTGCCGTTGATTCCAGGAGTCGTGCGCTCTCCGACCGGAGAGATCAGCATCGCGGGAGCAACGGAGCAACAGAGTGCGTTGCTCGTCAATGGTCTAAACGCTGCCGATCCTGCGAGCGGAAACTTCAGGCTCAACTTACCGATTGATTCGGTCGAGTCGGTGCAGGTTTTTCAGCATCCATATACCGCCGAATATGGGGCGTTCACTGGTGGCATCACAAAAATCCAGACAAGACGGGGTGGTGAACAATGGCATGTTGAGTTCAACGATTTCCTTCCCGACTTGCGTTACACGGGCGGCAAAATCGTTGGAGTTGCGGAAGATAGTCCGAGGTTTAACTTCAACGGGCCACTTATCAAGGACCGGCTGTTTCTCGCGCAATCGCTTTCTTACACTATCGCTAAGCAGCCGGTTCGGGGTCTAACTTTCCCTGCGAATGAAACCAAAACCGAATCGCAAAGTTATTTCTCACAATTCGACACCGTCTTAAGTGGACATCACACGCAGACGTTTACCTTTGGTTACTTTCCCCAACGCGACCAATTTGTAGGCCTCGATTTCTTCCGCCCGCAATTCACAACGCCAAACTACAAACAAAAAGACTTCGTGTTCGGCGCTCGCGACAATTTC
>DASYMB010000074.1:0-3145 GCA_036009285.1 Pyrinomonadaceae bacterium
GACGTCAAGCCGCCTCGGACAAAAGCGGTGACCGGTCACCGCACTCCAAAGAGATCATCAGTTCGTCGTCGGTTGCTTCTTCCTTAGCAGCGCAGAATTCAAATCCAATTCCGCCATCGGGATCACTTCGACCTGCGGATACTTCTTGCGCAGTTCCGGCAGAAACTCTTTTGCGTTGCCGACAATCACGATGCTGGTAGCCTTGGCGTCGAGCCGTGATCCGGCAAAGCGCTGAACGTCCGCTGCAGTTATCGTCTGCACGTTGCGAATGTAACGATTGATCTCGTCGAAGCTAATACCGTAGATGGCCAGCGTTGCCACTTGTGACACGAGGCCGGATGCGGTTTCCAGGTTGCGCGCAAAGTTACCAACAACCACCGCCTTGCGTGGATTCAGCTCGATATCCGGAACCGGCGCGGTGGCGAGTCGCGCAACCTCGCTCAACAATAACTCCGCCACCTGTACCGCCGACTGATTCTTCGTTTGCGCGGAAGCTACAAATGGTCCAACGTTACGTCGCGTATCGAGCGAACTTCCGGCGCCATAACTTAGCCCGCGCTTAATTCTGATCTCCTGGTTCAAACGACCGGAGTAACCACTGAGCACTGAGTTGGCCACCAGGCCGCCGAAATAATCCGGACTGCTGCGTTCGATGCCGGCGCGCGCGACGAGGACAGCGGCCTGCCCGGCGTCAGGTTTATCAACCACGACGACGCGCGGGCCGGCGAAGGTTACCGGTGTTGGCGCGGGCAATTGCGGCAGCGGTTCAGCAGGTTTTTTCCAGTCACCAAAATATTCCTGCGCGAGCGCGAACGCGGTCTTGGCCTTGATATCGCCGCCCACTACCAGGATCGCGTTATCAGGTCGATACCATCTGCCGTGATACTTCACAAAATGTTCGCGTTTGATGGTCGCTATGGTTTCCGGCGTGCCGGCGAGCGGTTGACCGTAGGGCGCGTCGCCAAAAATTATCCGCGCCGCGACATAACGCGCTATCGAACCGGGCTCGCCGAGTTCCACTGTCAGCTCATCGAGCGTTTGCTGACGAAGCCTTTCGATTTCCTCGTCTTTAAAAGTCGGGCGGCGCACAACGTCGGCGAGAATATCAACTGCGGGTCCAACCTTCGAGGACATCACATCGACGCCTACTCTGGTTGAGTCCCAACGCGCCGACGAATAGAGCGAGCCGCCGAGCGCTTCGATCGCTTCCGCAATCTGCGTTGCGGTGCGTTTCTCCGTGCCCTTGGTAATGAGGTCTGCCGTCATGTTGCCGAGCCCGGCAAGTTCCGGCGGATCAACTTCGGCGCCAACTTTTATTACCAACTGGGCCGTAACCAGGGGAGCACCGCGGGGTCGCTCAATCACGATCACGCGCAGACCATTACTAAGCGTTGTCTCCACAGGTTTGGGAAACTGAACCGCGTGTGGCGGTGACGGCGGCGGCGGCGTGGCCTGCGGTGTTTGCGCGGAGATGGCTGATGAAATCAGAAAGATAGCAAGAAACACGAGCGGCAGTACTGCGGCCTGGGAAAGACGAAGTAATAATTTGAAGCCTCTCATTTTCCCTGCCCTCCCTTCTGTTCTGTCGCCGAACTTTCGGGCGCGGCCCTTGAAGGGAGGGCGCCCTTGCTCACGCGCGGGCTACTGCCCTGTTCTGGTAGATAGTAAATCACCAGTCTATTACTGGCGGTGAAATACTTCTTCATCACCCTTTGCACATCGGCAGCGGTCACGGCCTGGAGTTTTGTCAGATCCGTATTCACTCGATTGGGATCACCCAGCAACACCGCCGACGAGCCCAGCGCCAGAGCTTTGCCATTGCTCGTTTCGCGTTGCCGCAGCTCATTGGTAACGAGCTGGTTCTTGGCCTTGTCGAGTTCAGCCGCGCTGACGGGCGCGTCCTGAATCTTCTTAATCTCCGCCAGCAACGCGCGCTCGACGTCCTCAGGCTTCTTGCCGCTGGCCAACACGATGTTGAAATAGAAAACGCTAGCGTCCTCCCGCAGATCAGGCGTCGCATCCGCGCTTTGGGCCACTTGCTGTTCGTAAATTAGAGACTTATAAAGTCGCGACGATTCGCCCTGGGCCAAAATCGTCGCTGCCACTTGGAGCGGCTCCGCGTCAGGACTCTTCTCCGACGGAGTTAGATAGGTGAGCGCGATCGCGGGCAGCGGAACGTTGGCGGCGTAATGCGTGATGCGACGCTCCGCCGTGCGTTCCGGTTCTTTGACGCCGACGCGCGGCAGCGGAATCGCGGGTTTCGGAATCGGCGCCAGATACTTTGCCACCCACGTATCGAGTTGCTTCGGATCGAAATCACCGACAACCACCAGGGTGGCATTGTCAGGACGATAGAAGGTTTCGTGAAAGGCCCGCACGTTTTCGAGTGACGCCGCTTCCAGGTCTTCGATGCTGCCGATGGTCGGCCGCTTGTAAGGATGGGTTGTGAACGACTGTTGCTCGATAAGGTATTCGAGCATGCCGTAAGGCGGGGCCAGGTAACTCTGGCGATACTCTTCCTCAACCACGCTCCGTTCAGACTTAAAATTCGGTTCATCGACCTTCAAACCCGAAAGCCGATCGGCTTCGGCCCACAGCAAAGTTTCCAAATAGTTTGAAGGCACAACCTCGTAGTAAACAGTGACGTCGGGATTGGTGAACGCGTTATTGAACCCACCCACGTCTTCAGTCAAACGATCCATCATCTCCGACTTCATGTTTTTCGTGGCCTTAAACATTATGTGTTCGAACAGGTGCGCAAAGCCGCTGCGCCCCGGAGGATCGTCTTTGGAACCGACGTGATACCAAACCTGAATAGCAACAGTGGGACTTGAATGGTCCACGGCGCTCAGCACACGCATGCCGTTTGGCAGTGTCTTCTGCTGAAAATTAATGCGCGGCATTGTCACCTGGGCCACTGAATCGCTCGCGAACGCCAGCGTGACAAATAGAACTGCCAACAACACCAGCAAAGCGCCTGTTTTCCATTGCTTCATAAGTTACTCCGCAGTTTTGAATTGTCGGGGAACGACTCCCGACAAGCAGAAGCCGACAAGCAGAAGCCCGACCGTGAGGAAGGGCTCTAAGATCCTTGTATCGCCCTCCCTCACCCGTCGGGGCTGGCCTTGCTCAGTACTTCAATAGT
>DASYMB010000075.1:0-5584 GCA_036009285.1 Pyrinomonadaceae bacterium
TACTTAAGCGAAGTTTCGCATGAGCCTCATGAGGAGCATGGCGAGGATGTCGGAGCCTCCGATCACAGCCACTCACAACCGGAACCTGCGACTCTGGCAGTTTCTTGAACATCAAAATAGCGCGAGTCGAGCGATGCGGGCAGACGCGTTCGCACACGTTGGCACGCAATGCTTGAAAAAGATGTTGACCTACACAACTGGAAGTGAAACTGGCAACTACTAACATTGTGCTGCGGAAGCGAATGTCTGTCTCGCTGGAGCGCCGTTGTTCGAGGGGCGGTGGATACCGGATACAGGCGAAATCATAACAGCCGGAGTTGCTTCTTAGTTGCAGGACTAGCATTCAATGACATCTGGGGTCAGAGCCTCAGAGGAGAACCGAAAAATGAGTAAACTCAGATTCCTTTTCTTTGCGACGGTGGGAGTATTGATGGCAGCCATGCCTGTGCTCGCGCAGGCGACGCCGGCGGAACACGCGGTCGATAACAACCCCGGCTTGAAAGCTCTCGCAGCGTGCGTTGGCTTTGCGATCGCAGTGGTTGGTGGGGCTATTGGTCAATCCCGGATCGGAGCGGCAGCCTGCGAAGGTGCGGCGCGCAATCCGGGTGCCGCAGCCAAGATTCAGACGATGATGATTCTTGGTCTAGCGCTGATCGAATCGCTGGTTCTGTTTGCGCTGGTGATTGTGTTCGTCAAGGCCGTCTAGGAAAACTGCACAACCGCAGTTCCCGATTGGTGCAACTCGTAAGATGCGAGCGTGGCTTTCAAGCTACGCTCGCATCTTTTTTATCTACTGCAGTTTGCTTTGCGGTTCTTTGCAAATCCTGGCGGCCTTTGCGGTAAACACAGCGAAACCGCAAAGTTCGCGAAGTATGACGCAAAGTTACGCAAAGAAAAGCAGTTTTGAATTCCAAATTGCATCAGTACCATCTTTTTTGTATCTTTGCTGCCATCCAAACCTCTGTGATACGCTCTTCATATTCTCCCCTAGAAAATTAGAGTAAGACAGACATTCCTGTCTGTCGTTATTGAATAAAGAGGACAGGCAAGAATGCCTGCCCTACAGTTAGCGAGGACGTAACCGTTCGATGAAAGCTTGTCCGAAATGCGGTACAGAATATCCGGACACAACCACACTGTGTCCTTCGGACGGGGTTGCCCTCGAGAAGACTGATGATTCGTTGCTGGGCCAGATCCTCGCCGACAAATATCGAATTGAAGAGCGTCTTAGCGCGGGTGGCATGGGCACCGTTTACCGCGGCACCCACGTCCTGATGGATAAGACGGTGGCTGTCAAAGTCCTGCGTCCTTCTCTTGCCGCTGACGAAAAGATCGTGGCGCGCTTTTCGAGAGAAGCGCGAGCGGCTTCAAAAATTTCCCATCCACACGCGTTGAGTGTTACCGACTTCGGTGAAGCCGAGAACGGCGTGGTGTTTCTCGTAATGGAGTACCTCAGCGGCAAGACGCTCAAGGAAATCATTCGGGAGGACGGTCCGCTGCCGTTGCCGCGAGCGGTTGAAATTTTGCGCCAGGTAGGCGGCGCGCTTGATGCAGCTCACGCGGAAGGCGTGGTCCATCGCGATCTGAAAAGCGACAACATCATGTTGCTCAGCAGCTCCGGGACAGACTACGCAAAGGTGCTCGATTTTGGCATTGCAAAAATCAAGGAACCGGAAGGCACCTACGATCCCGGTCTGACTGCGCCCGACCTGGTGATTGGAACGCCGCAGTATATGTCGCCAGAGCAGTGTTCGCAGTCTCCGGACATCGATGCGCGTTCAGACATTTACTCGCTCGGAGTGATCCTCTACGAAATGCTTGTGGGCCATGTCCCGTTCACCGGGGGTTCACCGACCGCGATCATGCTCAAACATTTACAGCAACCGGCGCCGTCCGTGTTGGCCGAAAGAAACGACGTGCCGGAGGCACTGGCCCGCGTGGTGGCGCGAGCCCTCGAGAAGCGGCCCGAAGATCGTTACGAGACAGTTGCAGAGTTAGTAGAAGACTTTACGATCGCGGCGGGAATGGAACCTGCGAGTGTTTCGACAGCGGTGAGCAGTGGTCGGCTGGAGAGTTCAACGCCCCAACCGATCGACGAAGACGATACGGATGAAGAAACTTTAGTACGGCGCCGGGTTACACGTCCGATGATGCCACCGCCGGAACCGGAGATGCCATCCGTGGTTCCGTCTGTGCTAACGCCGCAGTCAACTCAGATTCAATCGGCGAGCGGTTTCAATCCGTGGAAAGTTTTGATTCCTTCGATGATTGGCCTGCTGGTTATCTTCGGAGTAATTTACGCTTTTTCCCGCAACTCCCAACCGACGAACGCTACTACACCGACTTCATCTCCGCTCGCAGCGGATCCGAATAGCAGCCCGGTTGAGCCGGCTAAACCACCAACGGGCGCGCCCGAAGCCGGCCTTCCTGCGGGCGGCGCGACCAATCAAGCCGCCAACGCCAACACTAATACAAATCCCTCGGCCTCGCCGGAGCCGCGCGAGACACCGAGCGACATCGGCGGCGTAGACCTCAACGCTAACGATAACGCCAACGAAAATTCCAACACTAAGAAGCCTGCCAACTTGCCGTTGCCGTCGCCGACGCGTTCGGTAGATTCGGAACCGCCGCCACCGGCGCCGACTGCGACGAAGGCGCCGCTGCCGAAACCGGTTGTTCCGGCCGCGAACGCTTCACCGCCTCGATTGCAATAGCCAACATCCTGTCAGAACCGGAAGCGGTAGCGACCGGGCCCAAGCAGCCCCGAGTTCCAACGTCCTAAATTTACGTTCAACGATAGACCTGAGTTGGGGATTGTGGAAAAAATTTCCGACGGGCCGTGAGAAGCTTTGGACGTTGGAACTTGGGCTGCTGGGCCCGGTCGCTACCGCTTCCGGTTCTGACAGGAATCTTGGATTATCTTGATCAGAGGTTCCTCATCATCGATGGCGATCTTAATTTCAAGAACATAGCAGGCAATTTCGAAATCAAATGCGGCCAGCTTTATCGCGTCCTTCGCGGTCGTTATCAGCGCCCTGGCGCCGGAAGCCCTGGCCTGCGCAACCAACGCATCGATATCAGACTGCTGGTAGCGATGGTGGTCGGGAAACGCGCGGTTAAATGCCGCCGAATAGTTTTCGCGACGCAGGTGACTGAAAAAGGATTCCGGGTTTCCCACGCCGCAGAACGCGCCGAGCGGTTGAGACAGAAGCTTTTCGTTGTCCACCGCGGTACCATCCAAGGTGCCATCCAACTCGCGAATCCCCGCCGCGATCATTCTCGAGGAGAAAATTGGAACCCTCGCTGCTATCTGTTCAACCAACTCTTTTATTCTCGCCCAGTCCTCGACCTGTTCAGTACGGGTGATGACGACGCAACCGGCGCGCGACAAACCGGAGAGCGGTTCACGCAAACGTCCGTAAGGAAGCAGACTGCCGCCACCGAAGGGATTAGTAGCGTCGATAGTTACGATATCCAGATCGCGCCGGAGGCGGAGATGCTGAAAGCCGTCGTCGAGGACGAACGCTTCACTGTTGAGATTTTCGATTGCCCATTCGCCCGCGGCGATGCGATCTGGATTCGCAATGACTGCGGCGATTCCGAGAAGATTTCTGGCGAGCAGGAAAGGCTCGTCTCCGGCTTCGCGTTCATGGGCCAGGAGCTGAGTTCCGTTTGAAACCACGACCTGCAATTTCGGATTCGCTTTGCCATAACCTCTGGTGAGCACGCAAACCTTTTTCCCCTGAGTAATCTCGTGCGAACCTTCGTCGCGAGCATCTGCACGACGGCCGGCGACAACGCGGCAGACCCAGTCGACCAACGGAGTCTTCCCAGTTCCACCCGTAGTCAGGTTACCGACGCTGATGACCGGCGCCGCCAGCCTGGAAACGGAAAACCATCCGCGCCGATAAGCTGCCAGTCGCGCCCGCGTCGCTGCACTGTAAATCACGCCAAGCGGAGAGAGAATTAGTGATGCAGACGATTTCATGCTATTGCGTCATACGGTAGGTGCGCTGTTGGTGGGTAGTGGGCCAACCCTCTCCCCTGCGCTTTTGGGATTGCCAAGAAGTGACTCCAGCGATTGAAGAGTGCGCTCGGTGGCGCCGCGGTTCTCGGCTACGAGCTCGCGCCCACGAGTCCCAAGTTCGCGTCGTCTGCCGGGATCGGCGAGCCACTCGGTAATCACATTCGCTAGTTCAACGATTGCTGCCGAATCCGATCTCGGATGTAGTTGGACAATAGCGCCGGCGTTTACGAACGTTTCAACGATTGACTTGAAATTGTGGGTGTGTGGGCCAACGATCACAGGGACGCCAACCGCTGCGGGCTCAAGAATGTTATGTCCGCCCGTGTTCGCAATACTTCCGCCGACGAAAACAATCGCAGCCAGCGAATAGACGCTGTGAAGCTCGCCCATGCTGTCCAGCAGAATAACTTGGGCTTGTGCATCGCCGGCATTCGGAGGCGCAGTCCGGCGGGTCCAACGCAGTCCCGAAGCCTTCAGCAAATCAGCGACTTCCGAAAAACGCTCAGGATGACGCGGCGCGATCATTAGGCGCGGTTTCAGATCAGACCTCGAGATCACTTGCCTCAAGCTGTTGAGGATGATCACTTCCTCCGGGTCATGCGTGCTGGCAGCTAAAACCAACGGGGAATCGTCAGTGAACTTAAAGCGGTCGCGAAACTCCACGGTGAGGGAATCTGTTGCCGGCATGGTTCCGGCATCGAATTTCAGACTGCCCGACACCAGAGTCCTGGCTGCGTTTATCCCCAGCGCGCAAAGCCGCTGGGCATCAGCCTCTGTCTGCATTATCGCCAGGTCGAGCGAACTTAGAACTCGCGTCATGAAACTTCTAATCAATCGGTAACGTCGGAACGATCGTTCCGAGAGTCGCCCGTTTACGATAGCGACGGGAATCTGTTGCCGTTTGCATTCACGCAGAAAGCCCGGCCAAATTTCTGTTTCCATCACCAAAACCGCGTCAGGTTTGATGGCCTTGAGCGCGCGACGGATGACCCAACTCCAATCGAAGGGGAAGTAAAAGATTTTTGCCGCGTCATGCTTGAAAACTTCGCGAGCGAGGTCTTGTCCCGTTAGCGTAATAGTTGAAATTGCGATCCGGTGATTGGGGTATTGCTCGCGTATGCCTTTAACCAAAGGCCGCGCCGCTTGCGTTTCACCTACCGAAACGCAGTGAATCCAAACTACCGGCCGGGCATCATTCCGGAGCGGCTCTAGCCAGCCCAGGCGTTCGCGCAAGCCCGCGACATACTTGCCATGACGAAACGCATCGATAAGAAAGCGGGGAAGCAGTATGAGAAAGCCAAGGACCAGGACAAGGCTGTAGATGAAGTACATAGGTAGGACATTCCGATTGTCCTTTGTAGGACAGACGTTCCTGTCTGTCCGTTTGTTCCGAAAGCCCGGCGTGTTTAGATCAGGAAAGCAGATCTTCCTTTGTCATTTGACGGTGCTCATTTGTCATTGGTCGCCGAAACTTTTTCCGCCTTCCGTTTGCTCCGTATGACAAATAAAAAATGCAAAATGGAAAATCTGGTGCTTCTACTACTGCCATGAGCGATC
>DASYMB010000076.1:0-5043 GCA_036009285.1 Pyrinomonadaceae bacterium
GATTTTCATCGTCGTGATTGTTCTGCCGCTGATGTTCATGATCAACTGGCGTCTCACGCTCCTGTTGCTTATCACCATGCCGCTGGTCTCGCTGACAGTTAAGTTTTTTGGCCAGCAGGTTCATATTCGCTTCGAAAAAATCCAGGACTTCTTCGCGCAAATCACCGCGCGCGCGCAGGAAAATTTCACCGGCGTACGCGTCGTGCGAGCGTATGCGCAGGAAGGTGCGGAGATTGCCGCCTTCAACGATTTGAATCGACAATATGCGGACAAGAACCTGGCCCTGGTCAGAATCGATGCTTTGATGCGGCCGCTGATGCAGTTTCTGATCGGCATGGGCTTCGTTCTGATCATCTGGGCCGGCGTGCCGGCGGCGATTCGCGGTGAAATCACAGTAGGACAATTCACGGTCTTCAACATGTATCTTTTCCGGCTGATCTGGCCGCTCATCGCTTTGGGATATGTAGTCAATCTGTACCAGCGCGGCACGGCAAGCTTGAAGCGCATGAATGCCATACTCGCCGTCGGAGCTTCAATAGCGGATGCCAAACACGTGCGAACTCAGCCGGCGGTCAGCGGCGAGATCGAATTTCGGAATCTTACGTTTCGCTATCATCCTAAGGATGAACCTGTGCTCCGCGACATCAATTTGAGAATACCTGGCGGCAAGACGGTGGCGTTTGTAGGACGAACCGGCAGCGGCAAATCCACGCTTGCAAATCTGATTTCGCGAATTGTTGAAGCGTCCGAAGACACTGTCTTCGTTGACGGCGTTTCTGTTCGCAATTATCCACTCTCGCAATTGCGTTCGAGCATCGGCTACGTGCCCCAGGAAACGTTTCTATTCAGCGACACCCTCGAGGAGAACATCGCTTTCGGCGTAGACCAAACTGATCGTAAGCATATTCAGTGGGCCGCCGAAGTCGCCGGGCTGACAGAGGACGTAGAAGGTTTTCCCAGCGGCTTCGAAACGCTTGTTGGCGAGCGCGGGCTCACGCTTTCCGGCGGGCAAAAACAGCGAACGGCAATCGCGCGGGCTGTGCTTCGTGAACCAAAGATTCTGATTCTTGACGACGCTCTATCGTCAGTCGACACTTATACGGAAGAAAAGATCCTGAAAAAACTGCGCGGTGTAATGCGCGGCCGGACGAGTTTGATTATTTCGCATCGCATCTCAACCGTTCGAGACGCCGACTTGATTTGCGTACTCGACGAAGGACGCATCATTGAGCAGGGCACGCATGATGAGCTGCTCGCAATCGGCGGCGAGTACTCCGCACTTTATGAGCGACAGTTGCTGGAAGAGGAGTTGGCGCTTACTTAACTGCTCAACTTCCTCTGGGATTACAAACATGGAAATCGATCTGAACACACGATACCAAACGATGATCATCCTGTGGTTCGCATTGCTGATGAGCGTTGTTATGTTCTTTGTATTTTCATTTTTTGCGGCGCCCAGGATCACCCACGATCCCACAAATTCCTCCAGGGCCATATTGATTTTCGGACTGACCGCTCTCGGCACGTTTCTGGTGGTAATGTCGTTTGTCGTTAAAGGTAAACTTCTCGAGCGCTCCGTCGATAAGCAGGATATCAATTTGGTTCAGAAGGGTTTGGTGGTCGCCTGTGCGATGTGCGAGGCAAGCGCGATGCTGGGACTGCTGGAACGCTTCGTCGTCGGCAATCGCGAGTCGTACCTGCTGTTCGTGATCGCAATAGTTGGTACCGCTGCTCATTTTCCGCGACGCAGCCAACTGGAAGCCGCAAGCTTCAAGAGCACGCACACGCTGAATTAGCGATAAATGGATGGCTTGAACTAATTCTCCGTGCTGCCTCTGTGTTCTCTGTGCCTCCGTGGTGGATTTTATTAGCGTTGGTTTCCACAGGGGCATAGAGAACCACTGAGGTTGCGCAAAGAGAAAACTGAAATTTGGAGACTAGAGCGCAGGACCACCGGCGAACGTTACAAATGTCGACTGCCGTAAAACAGTTTCACGAAGAAGAAGCGATCGGGAAGACCTACGATTTCCAGGTCGCACGCCGTCTGCTGCGATACCTGCGGCCGTACCTGCGTCTGCTCGTTCCGGCGTTGCTGCTGACGTTTGTCCTGAACCTACTCGGAATTTTGCAGCCGAAATTTACCGAGTACGCAATCGACTGGTATATCCTGCCGCGCAAATCCTCCGGTCTGGAGTTGCTGGTCGCTCTTTACGCGGGCGTGCAACTCCTGCGACTTGCGTTCTCTTATTTCCAGGCGCTCCTGCTTAACACCGTGGGCCAGCACGTGATGTTCGACATGCGCCGCGAACTTTACGACAAGCTGCAGCACCAGGAAGTGGCTTACTACGATCGCAATCCGGTCGGGCGCATCATGACGCGACTTACCAGCGACGTTGATTCCCTCAACGAACTCTTCACGGCCGGAATCACGGATCTACTGGGCGACCTGGTGATGATCTTCGCGATAATCGGCGTGATGTTGTGGATGGACGTGCGGCTAACGTTGGTTACTTTACTGACCGTTCCCATGTTGTGGGCCGCGACCACGTGGTTTCGCAAAGGCGCGCGCAAGGGCTACGACGCGGTGAGGACGCGCATCGCCCGCATTAATGCTTTCCTCCAGGAGCATTTTGCCGGCGCGCAAACGGTCCAGATATTCAACGCCGAAATAAAGTCGCTAACGAAGTTTCGCGACATCAACGCTGAATACCGCAAAGCAAACATCGACACGGTTTTTTACTACGCCGTTTTCTTTCCCCTGGTCGATCTAATCGGCGCCGTGGGTATTGCGCTGATCATCTGGTATGGCGGTTATCGGGTGATGCAAAACACGCCCGGACACACCGTGCTCACCCTCGGAGCTCTGGTAGCGTTTATTCAATATTCGAGCTTTCTGTTCCAGCCAATTCGCGACATCTCAGACAAGTACAATGTGCTCCAAGCCGCCGTCGTTGCCTCGCATCGTATTTTCAAAACGTTGGACCTTCCGATTGCGATCACTTCGCCTGATAACCCCCGGAAGTCTGGCCGCGTCGTCGGTCACATCGAGTTTGAAAACGTTTGGTTCGCTTACAAGGATGACGATTGGATCCTCAAAGACGTTTCGTTCAAGGTCGAACCGGGACAGTCGATTGCCCTCGTGGGCCATACCGGCTCCGGTAAGTCAACCATCACAAATCTGCTCATGCGTTTCTACGATGTTCAGCGCGGTCGAATTCTGCTGGACGGCGTGGACCTGCGCGAGTGGGACCTGAAATCACTTCGCGAAAACTTCGCGGTAGTGCTGCAGGAAATATTTCTTTTCAGCGGCTCGATAGAAGGCAACATTCGTCTGGGACGAACGGATATCACGGAAGACCGCGTGAAATGGGCGGCGCAGGAGGTGAGCGCCGAACCATTCATTAACCGCCTGCACGGTGGCTATCGAGCCGAAGTGAAAGAGCGCGGCGCCGGGCTGTCGGTGGGCCAGAAGCAGTTGATATCTTTTGCGCGCGCCCTGGCGTTTGACCCGGCGATCTTGATTTTGGATGAAGCCACCAGCTCTATCGATACCGAGACTGAGCAACTGATTCAACGGGCCATCGAACGGGTGATGCGTAATCGCACTTCCATCGTGGTGGCCCACCGTCTTTCAACGATTCAACGCGCCGACCAGATAATCGTGCTGCACCACGGCGAGATAAGGGAGCGCGGCACGCATCAGGAGTTGCTCGCGCAACATGGACTTTATTGGAAACTCTACAAGCTTCAGTACGCCGACGGAGGCCGGCGAGACCTGGCCGCACCGCCATCCGAAGAAGATGCTCAACCGGCGGGTCTGGTTCAGTTTACCGAGTAGGCCACTTGGAGTGCGGTGACCTGTCACCGCTTTTATCCGCGGCGGCTTGACGCCAGTTCCTGCGGAGACTTCAGTCTACCAAGGGCTGCGACAGGTCGCAGCCGACCAAAGCGGTGACGGGTCACCGCACTCCAAAGGGAGGCTGTTTCAGATGAACCGTTACACCAAAAACGCGACACAATTATTTCTGCTTTCGTTGATTCTTCTTACGGCGTTACTGTTTACCTTTAAGGCCGACATGAAAACTGAACCGACAACCAACCTGCGTTTCTCGATCTCGTTCCCGGAGGCGAGCAGTCACGACGCGCTCGACGGCCGAATGCTGCTGCTCGTTTCCACTGATAACGCCAAAGAGCCGCGCTTTCAGATCAATGAAGACTTGAACACGCAACAGGTCTTCGGCGTTGACGTCGACGAATTAAAACCGGGCCAGGAAGCGACCGTTGACGCGCGCGCTTTCGGTTATCCGCTGCGCTCGCTTTCCGATTTGAAGCCGGCAGATTACTGGATTCAGGCGCTGCTACATCGTTACGAAACGTTTAAGCGATCCGACGGTCACACCGTGAAACTGCCGATGGATCGTGGCGAAGGCCAGCAGTGGAACAGCGCGCCGGGAAATCTCTACAGCACTCCGCAAAAGATCACCGTGCGCGCGAACGACGATCGCAACCTCAAAATATTGCTCGACAAAGTCATTCCACCGATTGAAGCACCGCAAGACACGAAGTACATCAAGCACGTAAAGCTGCAGAGCAAATTGCTATCGAAGTTTTGGGGCCGGCCGATGTATCTCGGCGTCAACGTTCTGCTGCCCGAAGGTTTTGATAGTCATCCGAACGCTCATTACCCGCTCGTAATTTTTCACGGTCACTTCCCTGCTGACTTCGGCGGCTTTCGCGAGACACCTCCCGATCCAAATCTGAAGCCCGATTACAGCGAGCGGTTTCATCTGAGTGGCTACAACAAGATCCAGCAGGAGTATGCCTACAAGTTTTACCAGGAGTGGACCGGGCCAAACTTCCCGCGGATGATCATCATCGAGATTCAGCATGCGAATCCTTACTACGACGACTCCTATGCCGTTAACTCCGCGAACCTTGGCCCTTACGGCGATGCCATTACCTACGAGCTCGTGCCCTTCATTGAGAAACAGTTTCGCGGCATCGGCAAGGGCTGGGCGCGCTTTATGTATGGCGGCTCCACTG
>DASYMB010000077.1:0-5453 GCA_036009285.1 Pyrinomonadaceae bacterium
GGGCTCACGGCAGTGGGAAATTAGTACGTCGGCCCACCGGACCAGCGGCTCCCGCCGGCCCATCTGACTACGAGCGAAGTCATCGCCAGTGCCGGCGGGAAGAATTGCTAAGTGGGCGGCCGGATTGATTTGCGCCGGAACCTCTTCTACCCGTTCGTTGAATTCAAAAAAACCTTGAGCGGCTTCACTCAGTGTGCCGTCTCCGCCGACCACAGCAATCGTCGTTACCCCAGCTCTCAGGGCTTTGCGAGTTCGTACCGTTGCGTCGCCCGGTTGAGTGGTTTCGTAAAAATCAAACTCAATATCGGCAGCTTCGATTTGTTTTTTAACAAGGGGCCACGCGTGCCGGGCTTTAACCGCGGCGTTGTTGACGATAATCAGAGGCTTGTTTCTCATGCGCGGCTGAATGGTAAGCGGGTGAATGGCAAATGGTAACATCGAGAAGGTGCGCCACCTCAACGTAAGGGTCGCGGCTCCGCCTTCTGATGTGCGGTGGCGGCTCCGCTCTCAGTTGTGTTTACGGGATCACCGCTTACCATTTACCATTCACCACATGAAAGCAGTAACCATTACGAAGCACGGCGGGCTTGACGGGCTCGAGGTTCGCGAAGTTGATACTCCGTCGCTGCCGACCGCGGATCGAGTTCGCGTATGCGTGCGGGCTGCGGGGCTCAACCGCGCCGATGTCTTGCAGCGCCTGGGCCACTATCCGGCGCCGCCGGGGTATCCGCAGAATATTCCGGGTTTGGAATTTGCCGGTGAAGTCGACCAGGTTGGCGAGGAGGTGCGGAGCTGGAAACAAGGCCAACGCGTGTTTGGAATTACGGCCGGTGGCGCCCAGGCGGAATATGTTGTGGTCCCGGAAAATCATCTTGCCGAGGTTCCCGCAAATCTTGGTTGGGCGGAAGCGGCGGCGGTGCCGGAAGTTTTCATCACCGCACACGACGCCCTGTTCACACGCGCAAATCTGCGCTCGGGCGAGACGATGCTAGTGCATGCGGCGGGCTCCGGCGTTGGTACGGCGGCGATTCAACTCGCGCGCGCTGCGGGCGCCAAAGCGTTTGGGACCTCTCGTACTGCTGAAAAACTCGAGCGGGCAAAAGACTTGGGATTAAACGGCGCGGTTGTTATTAACGACGATCCGGGTGTGTTCGTCGAAGCTGTCAAAGACTGGACTGGCGGGCGCGGCAGCAACGTAATTATCGATCTGGTTGGTGCGAAGTATCTCGGCGCTAATCTTAAAGCGCTTGCCACAAAGGGACGCCTGGTCCTGATTAGTACAACTGCCGGCGCGGAGGCAATGCTTGATCTCTCGACCATGATGAGCAAGCGATTAACAATCGTGGGCACGATGCTGCGCACGCGTTCAGCCGAAGAGAAGGCCACGGCCACGAGACTGTTTGCCGAACAGGTTGTGCCGCTGTTGGCCGACGGGACGATTACACCGGTCGTTGATCGAGTCTACAAACTCGAAGAGGTTCGCGAAGCTCAGGCGCGCATGGAATCGAATGAGAGCTTCGGAAAGATCGTTTTGATCATGTAGGACAGGCATTCCTGCCTGTCCATATCTGCAAAGAAAAAGGACAGGCAGGAATGCCTGTCCTACGGTTCAGGAGCGAGCTCGGGCGCGTCTGGCAGATAGCGCGAGTTCGCGCGCGCGGGGCATGGCATCAACCGCCCGGGCGATTTGTGGATCGCTTTCATTGAATACCTGAACTGCCGCCGTCGCTCCATAAGCGGCCGTGGCCAGCTCGAACCGCAACTGCCGCTCGACAAACGGCCGCGCGCGCTCCAGTTGTTCCGGGGTCACTTTGAATACGGATTTGGCAGCGACAAAACGCTTCAGTTCCTTGAACACAGCGTCAGTAACAGGAAAATCTGTCGCCTGAAGATCGTGGTTGTATTCGATCGCGCGTTGAATTTTGTAGTTTTCAAAACCCGCCACGCGTCCCGTCGCTAGCTCGAGGGCAAATGCGAAAATCGAATTGGCGAGGCGTGCTTCAGCCGGTGTAATCCGCGTCGGCTTAGCAATCTCGTCGGGTGAGATACCGCCGCCACCGTAGACCGCCCGGCCGGTATCGGTGTGACTCTCCGGTCCCACTGGTAGAGCGGGCGTCGCCGCTTTATCGTTGGCCAAGCCGCCCTTCGTGTAGTAGTCGTAGAAGCCGCCGTTTGAGTAGTCGCGCTGAATCAGGCGACCCGAGGGCGTGAAATATTTGGCGATGGTCAACAGCAACGCCGAGTCGTATTCAAGTTGAATCGGAAGTTGGACCAATCCTTTACCGAAAGTACTCTCGCCAACGATCAACGCGCGATCGTGATCCTGCAAAGCGCCGGCAACAATCTCGGCGGCCGAGGCAGTTTCGCCGTTTACCAGGACCACCAAAGGAACAGAATCAGGAGTGTTATTTTGCGCTTTGAAGGGTTCGGCCGAGGCGCCGCGAATTCTTCCCTTTTGCGTGACAATCACCTGTCCGTTCTGCAGAAAAATATTGGCTACTCGCACCGCCTGGATCAAAAGGCCGCCGCGATTGCCGCGCAGATCCAGCACCAGCATGTTCATGCCCTGCGAATGAAGCTCCTGCAGCGCCGCCTGAAATTCATCGGCCGTAGTCGTGTTGAAACCGCCGGTCATCGCTACATAACCAACTCCCGGCCTGACCATATAGGCCTGCGGAATGGAAGGCAGCGAAACTGCATCACGCGTGATGGTAACCGTCTCGCTCTGTCCGGTGGCGGCGTGCTCGACCGTGACTTTAACCACGGTGCCGAGCGGTCCCAGCAAAAACTTGCGCACTTCCGAAAAGTTTTTACCCTTCATCGACTGCCCATCGACGGCCACAATCTTATCGCCAAAGCGCAAGCCGGCGCGCTGAGCGGGCGCATCCTGGAAGGTGGCGCGAATGTAGGTGTTGAGATCTTCTCCCTGCTGCAAATCGCCGATGGTCGCACCGATTCCGTAATACTCCGAACGTTGTTCCGTCTTGAATTCAGCGAAGTCAGCGGTGTCGAGATAGGTTGAATGCGGATCCAGCGCCTTCAACATTCCGTTGATCGAGGATTTGAAGATCGCGTTGTAGTCGAGCTTCTTGCCGTCGATATAGCTGTCCTGGATTACCGAGAGCGCTTCTGAGACATCGCTCTTCACGACTGCGCCGCTCATACGCGAAGTCGAAGTCGCTTTGGCGTTGGCTGCTTCGGGGGGACTCGTGGGTTGCCTTCGCGCGGCACCGCTTGATTGCGAATAAATGTTTACGGAGAAAGAAAGCGCCAAAACAAAGAGCATGGCTGCCGTCAGGTAAAATCTGGTTCTCACAAAAGCCTCCTAAAGGTCCTGGTTCCTCACCCGAAATCCCCACCGTTCCACCCGCGTCTGGCGGTGAAGAGGGGGTTTGCAAGAATAACACGAAGACCGAAAATCAACGGAACGGACGCGGCGCGCTGGAACGAAAAAATGTATTGCGTTCATTTTTCAGGAACAGTCCTCACTTTGGAGTGCGGTGACCTGTCACCGCTTTTGCCCGCGGCGGCTTGACGCCGCGCTTCCTGCACCGAGTTCAGTCGACAAAGGTGCGACAGGTCGCAGCCGACCAAAGCGGTGACAGGTCACCGCACTCCAAATAGAATACCCTAAAAATGTCGACGAAATATGCCGCCTCAGTTCTTCGGGGTTAGTGAGTTAACGTTTGGAAAACGTTGCCCTCCGCAAAATCTGCATAATAGTATTTCAGCCCGCGATGGGCTCGGCAGCATTGCCCGACTACCCATGTTTCTTGCGCTTCGTTCCTCTCCAAAGCGCGTGTTACACTTTTCGCCCAATAGCCTTAACAACAAGTCAACTGTGGTTTGTGTTCCTGCATTCAACCGACTACCGACCACTATCACGAAGCGAAACGAATCGGAGGATCTCACGAATGGCGAATGCCCTTGACCGAAACCAGCTCTTGTCTTTTGCCACGAACCACCGCGAAGAATACGAGGCGTTACTCAAGCGTTTCGTGGAAACGCCAACTGTCTCCTGCGATCCCTCGCATGCGGAAGATATTCGTAGGGGGGTCGACCTGACGGTTGAAACGCTGCGCCGGTTTGGCGGCGAAGTGAAAGTCTATGAAGTCGCGAATGGCAACCCCACGGTGCACGGTGTTTTTGGAACAGACAAAAACTTGCCGACGGTGACGGTCTACAATCACATGGATGTGCAGCCCGCTTCGCGGGAAACTGAGCCGTGGGACACCGATCCTTTCGTGATGACCCTGAAAGGCGACAGCTATCTTGGACGTGGCACCACCGATGATAAAGGTCCGGCGCTGGCCGCTCTCTATGGCGCGCGCGCCGCAAAAGAAGCCGGTGTGCCCATCAACATTCGCTTTCTCTGGGAGTTTGAAGAAGAGATTGGTTCGCCGAATTTCGAGCAGATCATCACCAGGGCTGGTTCGGATTTGAAGACCGATTCCGTGGTTGTTTCCGATACCGTTTGGGTCTCGAGAGAACGACCGGCCTGCTCCGCCGGGTTGCGCGGTTTGCTCGGCTTCCTGCTCACGTTGGAGACGGCGGAAACTGATACGCATTCCGGCGAAGTGGGCGGCGCGGCGCGCAATCCGATCGCCGAATTGATGCGACTCGTTTGCGATATCTACGATCCCGTTACCGGCACGGTCCTAATCAATGGCTTCTACGATGATGTAATTCCGCCGTCACAAGCTGAGCTAAACGATTGGGCAAACTCCGGCTTCACCGCGAGCGGTTTCAAGAAAGCGCATCACTTGAAACTTATGCGCACTGAAGATTCACTGGAAGTGATGAAACGAATCTGGGGACAGCCGACATTTGAAGTTCACGGAGTGGTGGGCGGCTATCAGGGTCCGGGACTTAAATCCATCGTGCCGCCGCGCGCTGAAGTTAAAGCCTCGTGCCGTCTGGTGCCGGGGCAGGATCCGGAAAAGATCAGGAGGCTGATTGAAGCTGCGGTGAAGCAGCACAACCCTGATGTGAAGATGCAGTTTGAGCATGCGGCCCCGGCGTTTCTCACGCCGATGGATGGACCACTGCCTGGGTTGTTGAAGGAAGCGGTGAAGTTTGCGTTTGAGCGTGAGGCGGTGTTTGTGCGCGACGGTGGAACGATCGGCGCGATGACGAGTATTGAGAAAGTTTTGAAATGTCCGGTGCTGTTTCTCGGCTTGTCGTTACCCGAGCACGGTTACCATGCGCCGAATGAAAACTTCGATTGGCAACAAGCATCAGGCGGGATGGTGGCGTTTGCTAAATACTTCGAAGAAATCGCGAATCTACCGCAGAATAAGTAACC
Source organism: Pyrinomonadaceae bacterium (assembly GCA_036009285.1). Taxonomy (GTDB): domain Bacteria; phylum Acidobacteriota; class Blastocatellia; order Pyrinomonadales; family Pyrinomonadaceae; genus PSRF01. Next base: position 5,306 of record DASYMB010000077.1, read on the forward strand.
GCGGATTAGGACAGCACCGCCTGCGGTAGCGGGCGGTCAACGGTCGGCAGGCCCACCCGCTACCGCAGGCGGTCAACGGTCGGCAGGCCCACCCGCTACCGCAGGCGGTCAACGGTCGGCAGGCCCACCCGCTACCGCAGGCGGTCAA
>DASYMB010000078.1:0-2517 GCA_036009285.1 Pyrinomonadaceae bacterium
GTCAATTGATTCGAAGATGCTGGCCTTACGGCAGATTGCCCGAGCGGATTTGCTTCATACCTGAGGCTGGTCTGAAAGTACGAGCGACATGAACGCCAGCTTGTGCAGATTCAGGATGTGCGCCACAAACAACGCGCGCGCATAAAACGCTCTTGACGTACTGCCATGCCCACGCCCTTTGGTTCGCGCCTGAACGTACTTACCGGTGTCGCCAGTTAATGCGTCGAATCCTTTCAGTCGGATAATTTCCCGAATCGCTTCGTAGTCGTCCTTCACCTGTTTGCGGATTGAAGGATTGTCGAGATCAAACTCCGCCGCTGAGTGGAGGATCGAAGACGTGTCCTCCACGTTCTCAAAAATTCTCGCAACCACGATCATGGCTTTCAGTTTGTCATAGAGATGACTATCTTCGAATTTGTTTGCCACTACTTCAACGGGTTCAATCATCGTTATAGCCATCGACTCCTTCACGCGGACCGTGCCGTCAGCAGCGCGAACCAACGGCACAACCTTTAGTTCCCACGACCCAAAGTCCGGCGCCTGCAAAGAGTTTTGCGGTAGCCCCAAATATTGTTCGATGACCTGTCCGGCCCAGCCTTTGTTTTTGTGCCCATTTTTCCAGACAGTGACGTGATACTTGTCAGCCAGCGGCCGCAGATCTCTTCCGGAGAGCAGCCTGATTTGTCGCAGAGCTTCGGCCCGCGGCCAGGCGCGCGTTTGTATAGTCAGCATGTGATAAATAAAAAACTTAAAAGCGGAAGTGAGCGGCAAATTATCGCGGCGGCGGTATAGAATAGGGTGTCGAAATAATAACCTGTCCTCCATCCGAAGGAAACCAGCGGCGGTGTCTCAATTTCAAATCTTTGTGCAACCTCTTTGTCTCAATGGTTGGTCTTTCGCTTGAATTTACCGCAGCGACATAGAGCGCAAGAGAGAGAAAACGATCGATAATAATATGCGTGGAAATATTCCCATACCCGAAATCCCTTACGCTGAAGATCTCTGGCTGATGGTCGTCGTTACCTCTGTCCGGGAGAAGCGAACGCAACAAGGCAAACGCTTTTGCGACGCCACTGCGCGCAACGCTACCGGCTCGCTGGCCTTGAAGATCTGGGGCGAGACACTCGACGTTTGGAAAGAAATCAAGCCGGGACTTTGGGGCGTGACGGGGCGGCTCGAAGCTTTCCAGGATCGCGCGCAGTTTATTGTTGCCGAATATCGGCCGATCACAATCGAGCAGTATCGCGAACATCAAGGGGCCGATCCAGTGCTGCCGCGGGCGTACACGATGGACATCGAGACCTTAACACTGCCCGATTTCCGCGAACGCGTCGGGCTGCAGCTCGAAAGGTTGCTGAGGCTTGGCAACATGCGGCTCGAGCAGCAGCAACGCTATCTTGAAGACATCGTCGTCGAAGAGGAACGCTGCTATCAGCTCGGCTCCCTGAGCGCGACCTCCGGCCGGATACTTTCAATCGCCGTTCACCAAGGTCCGGTTGCGGGCCTGGACTTTGGCGACGTGGACCAGAGGCAGAGTGAGCGCGTGTTTGGCATCGATGAAGACGGCGCAGAACAGGACGAGAAAAAATCCCTGGTCCAGTTTCTCGAGTTCATGAAAGCTTTCGATCCCGAAAACGATGAGCTGGTGGGCCACAACATCGTCGGGTTCGATCTGCCTTTTATTTTCCAACGCTGCCTGGTCCATTGCATCTCGGCCAGGCCGCTGGTGGATCTCGGTGAGTATCGGGTGCGGGGAGTGTTCGACACCATGCATCACTGGTGGTTGGGTGGAAAGCGAAACGTAAGTCTTGACGACATTGCCTGGGCGCTGGGCATCGAGTCTAGCAAGACCGCGACTGCGGAAGGCAGCAAAGTTTTCGAACTCTACCAGGCGGGAAAGCTCGCGGAGATTCGCGAGTACAACCTCAACGACGTGCGGGTCACGCGGAAAGTTTACGAGCGCATGGTTGGGTGCTTTGGCAGATGACCAGGCTGAAGCCCGAACCGTCAAGAAGGGCTAGGCGTTCACTGAAGAAAGACCCTCCCTTATGGTCGGTCTTCTGCTCGGAGAATGTCGGCCCGCTAACGGGCCGCTGTTTCGCGTTTGCAACAGTTTTTGTTAGACTCTGCTTTCGTTAACGATTAAGTAATGGATACCCAGATCTTCTCAATTGTCATCTTTCTCGCCGGCGCAGTGCTGGGCTGCGGCGTGGCGTGGTTTCTGCTGAGAGCGAAAGCCAGTTCCCGGAGCGCCGCTGATCTTGCAACCTTGAAGGAGCGCCTCGACGGTAAGGACACCGAAGTACAACGACTGCAATCGGCTCTCGACAACGAGCTTGCCGAACACAAACATTCGCGGGAAGAGAGTGTTCAACTGAAAGCCGCGCTCGAGGGCGAACGCCGGGCGGCGACGGAAAGAATGGCATCATTCAAGAGTGCCACCGAAGAACTCGCCGAAAAGTTTAAAGCTTTATCGCGAGACGCGCTCAAGGACAACAACCAGTCGTTTCTCCAGTT
>DASYMB010000079.1:0-2889 GCA_036009285.1 Pyrinomonadaceae bacterium
ACACGAATAACACCAGGGCAACGCCGTAGCGCTGTTTGTTTTCTATGATCGCCGACTTGAGAAACTTGATTTTCATCGGGGCAATGAAGGGGATCTCGCGAGGGTATTATCCGATCCTCAGGGCTTGCAGTCCAGAGGATCACATTTCAAGCTCATCCAGTTTCGATTCAACCTCCGCTGCAAACTCCGGTAAGACTTCCGGATGAGACTTTGGTTCGAAAGCAAACTCGAAGCCTTGCTCGGCAGCGGGCTCGTTAGTTTCCGCTTCCGGAGCTTCAAATCGCGGCTCGCTGTCAGCTTCCGAGGCTTCGACAGTTTCGACTTCCGTGCGCTTTGCCTCCTGGTCTAGTTTGTACATCGCTTCGAGCAGTGCCGTCTTCACTTCCTCGCGAACGCCGTCTCGAACGGCAAGCTGTCGCAGTTGTTCAAAGGTGTCCGGGTGGCCGGTGGACGCCAGCAGGTGCACCGCTTTTAGACGCACATCCGTGTTTGGATGATCTGTTATCGCATCCAAAATCGGAGCGTTCAGATTTGCTTTGGTTAACAAGCAAATAAGCGAAAATGTTTCATAGGCCTGCCGGTGATCGCTGCTCGCGAGGCGGTCGAGGTTTTGCGAGACGATGCCGGCCTGTACGCATGCTTTGGCGACATTGCTGATGGTCGCTTCATCGCTGGTTTCGATTACGCGGACATAAGCGTCAGCGCGATCGAAGCTCAGACGATTCAACGCGCGGGCCGCGGCAGCCCTGACTTCGCGCGACTCATCCGCCATGCCGATCAAAATAGCCGCGAAGACTGATTCATGATCTATCGACCCCAGATTGGCGATCGCCGTGGAACGAAGATTCGGCTCCGGATCGTGACGGGCAAGTCGACTGATAGCGTCTACCGAACTCTGGACCCGAAACTGAGCCAGCGTCTTCAAAGCTTCAGCTCGATCCTGTATATCAACGCTCCCGGTTAACGATACGGCACGAATCAACTCTTGATCGTCCGCGCTTTCCGGTAACTCTTCCACCGATGAAGCAGGTTCGAGATGGGTAATCTGTTCAATGATGCTTAGGTCACGACCCATACCCAGTTGCGCTGGTTCCGGAATTACTGCGTCGAAGAAGTCCAGGCCCTCTACGGAGCAGGCACTAAGCGTGCGGCTCAAAAGCGCGCTGGGAACGTCTGGGTGCGTTCTGGCAATGTCCAGCAATGCTCCGATCGCCGATGGAAGTTTTAGTTCGCCAATACTGACGACCGCCTGATTGCGAACAATCGATTCAGAGTCGTAAAGGCTTTCCAGCAGGAACGGCAAAGCTGCCTCGGATTTGATCTCGCCGAGAGAGCGCGCGGCTGAGGTGCGTTCAAAAGCGTCCGGGGCGAGCAGTAGCGTGGCACACTGGCGCGCAACGAAACCGTATTCTTCCAAGGCTTCGCGCGCTCTGCGGCGGGCGCTCTCATCAAGGTCAGCCCCATTCATACCTTTAATCAGCGAAGTTTCTATCGCCCGGCGATCGTCGATGGCTCGAGAGGCAACCACGTCCATGCGGTGCGGCTGGCCCAGGATGAGTTTCCCGATTTCCTGATCGATTCGATAGGCGCCGAATAATGTAGTTGGACCAGCGACCGGCATGCGGGCAACTGACTGGCGTGATGGTCCAGTGGCGAGGCCGGAGCCGCTTGAACGAACCAGGCTGGTCCCATTGCCTTCGTTTTGCACCTGAAGTTTTCCTTCCAGAGTCTGATCTTCAACCCACTCGGCATCTTCGGACAAAGGAGTCTGGCTGGTTTGTACCAACGCCTGACGGGAACGAAGTTTTCGCGAGACAAGCAAACCAAACAAGCCCAGGGCTATTACGACGAATACACTAGTGGCGGAAAAAATTGAAGCCAACGCACCTTCGTCTTCAACTTCAACCTTTATTTCCTCGGCCGCTTGTGGACTGGACGTCGCGTCCGGTTGCGGAAGCGTTTTAGCGGGCACGTCCGACGTGGGGCCCATTTGCGAATTCCAATTGCTCGCCGTATGTGCGGTCTCTCCTGATGAGGCGCGAGAGCTTGAAGACAGGTCGTCGACCGGCGACGAAAACTTTAACGGGGCGGGGTCGCGGCGCCATTGCCCCGATTTGTTTACATCTTCGAAAAGCTGTTGTTCAGTTGCAGAGTTGGTGGCCGGCTGCGAATCTCCCCGTGATTCTCCATCGCCGCGCGCGTCAAGTTTCTTGTCTATCAGAAGGCTGATCTCATTGCCTTCGGCCTGCACACTTACCTTTGAACCGGGTTTCGTTTGCAGAAGCACTTCCAGCGAGCCGCCGACCCGGCGAATTTTCACCCCGCGCGCGGACTTCAGCGAATCGCCTGAGACAGTGTTCGGCAGCACGAGGTGATAGCCTTCGCTGTCTTGCCAATTCTGGGCTCGGTTTAGCGGAGCGTCCGCCGTGATCCACACGACCGTTCCACCCGCAGAGGGTTGCGCCGCGACGTTCCAAACTTTAATTGGAACGCGAGGCCGCTGGGCATGGGAAACCAATCGCGGAGCCAGGCCCATCACTGCGAACAACAGCGCCAGGACGGCAACGAGCCTGAGTCCAGCCGGCTGTCCGCCGGTTTTTTGGCCCAGGCTAGAAATTGCAGATCGTTTTAGATTAAAAGGGTTCTTCATGGTGGTGAAGGTGCGCCGGGAATTTATAGGCTTGGTTGGGCCCTGACCGGCTGGGAAGGAAACTTTAATTGCGAGTCGATCAACGAAAGACTGCAATTAGTGTTGGCGAGAGCGACGAAACCCGAACGTTACTGTTCGTCGCTAAACTTGTAGCCAATGCCCCAAACGGTTAGCACCATCTGAGGGTTTTCCGGGTTCTCTTCAATCTTGGCTCGCAACCGGTTGATGTGTGAATCAAT
>DASYMB010000080.1:0-7545 GCA_036009285.1 Pyrinomonadaceae bacterium
ATCGGGTAACCGGCGCCGATACGAAACGAGCGCGTGCCGATGCCCACTCGCTGCATCATCTGTTCGACAGTTTCAGCTATCGCGCGCATGCCTGTGCCGCGCGCGGCAACTGAAGGCATGCGACACAGAGCTTGCAGCCGCTCAGTAAAACTTCGCGCATGCCGGTCAACATATCGATCAAAACGGACGAAAGTCATGGTTGATAACTAGACGTGGCTGATCTTAGTGCCTTGGTTTTGAACTAATCTCTGTGCGTCCTCTGTGCTCGGTGGTAATTCTTTGTTGGCCATTGCTCACCCCATAGACTCAGAGTTACGCCGAGCGTTGCACAGAGGAAACTGGGATTAGGTCACTGTCGATCTTTTCAATCGATTCGAGAACAACCTTTAAAGCATTCCGCGCTGCTTCAATTCTTCGGCGTTGTAGAGCAAGTAGCGTGGTTGTTCTACGGAACGCTCGAATCCCGCTGCAACCAATCCCGCCGCCAACGCCGACTGGAATTCACCGCGTACACGCAACTGTTGCTGCTTTGCTGCCGCGGGATTCTCCCGGCATAGGCCCGTCCAGTTTGCCGGAATAGCGATTGTCACGTCTGCTTTGTTCGCACCACCTGCGGCAGCGTCGGCATCGCCCTTGGCCAAATCGCTCACCCGCTGCGCCTTGAGCTGCCAGTCAGCAAACAAACGATCGCTGTCGATGCCCGCCGGTTCGGCGCCAATCAAAGCCGGGCTGGTCGCATAGTCAGTCCCGTAAAAGTTTTCGGCATAACTGCTGACCGTAACACCAAGCCGGTTGAGATTGAAGTGCGCGTTGCGGGCCTGCATCGGATCCCAGGTCCACTTGATAAAACTTCTTCCCTCCCGAATAGCGCGTTCGCGCTGACTCCACTTCAGTCGAGCGCCAACGCCCTTGTTTTGATAGGACGGCTCGACGGCCATCATGTGGGAGTAACCAAAAATTTCATCATCGCGCACGGCCGCGAGGTGATGAACGAACCCGACCAGTCGCTCGTTAACAAAGGCACCCAACGTCCAACCGCCGGCCTGGCGTGAAACGATCAAATGTCGTCGCGGGGAGACTTCGAGATCGGGAAGTCCAAAAACTTCCCGCTGCAGCCGAATGCAGCTATCAAGCTCATTGAGTGCGACACATTCGCGGATTACGATTTCTTCCATCGTTGCTGGGGGCCACGCCTGTCAGAATTATTTGGCCGCGGATTCACGCGGATTACGCGAATCTGAAAAATTATTCCTGGGCCTCTGGTGCTGGTGCTACTCCTGATCCGCGTTTGTCCGCGCAAATCTGCGGCCTAATAGTTTTGGATCTATGTCTTCGGCGCGCATGCGGGCACCTCAATCAACGTTCGCAACCCGGCGGGCTCGCGGTTCTCAAGTGTCACCGTTCCCTTCATCACTTCGAGCAAACGCTGGCCGATGATTATCCCCAACTCATTGAGGTCAGTTTTTCCTGCACGCGGTGCGTCTTCGGGATCAAACACTCGCGACATGTCCTTGATTGGTTCGCCTTCGTCCTCTATTTGAACGCGCAGCGAACGTCCCTCGAGCAGCTTAGTTTGAACCTTGACACATTGCCCTTCCCGGCTGCGACTAACCGCCCAGGACAGAAACGTGTAAAGCGCCTGACGCAAACGACCCTGATCGGAAACGATCGACGTCAGCTCCGGATCCAGATCACATTCGATCGTCACGTCGCGCTTCTGCGCCTGGCGCGCGACGGCGGCACACGTCTCGCGCAAAGTCTCAGGAAAAGAAAACTCGTGGAGAAATAGTTCAGCCGGCCCAGCCTCGAGGCGTGATAAGTCGACCAGTTGATTGAGACTGGTGAGCAGTTGCATTCCGGAGTTCTGAATCTTCTGACAGAAACGCTGCTGGGCTTCAGTCAGTTGTTCCTGATCAAGCATGATTTCAGCGAAGCCGAGTATCGACGTCAACGGAGTGCGCAGCTCGTGGGACATGCGCGCCAGAAAAAGTGAACGATAGTGTGAGACGTGTCGCAGCTCACGGTTGGCTTCTTCAAGTGCAACCGTTCGCACCTGGAGTTGCTCGATCAGATGAGCAACGCGCTCGTCGTCCGCTTCTCCCGCTGTCCTCACCGGATTGGTTGTCAAAGTCTCACTCACTGTTTTCTCTGGCCTGATAACGATGGAGCATTAGCTCCGGGAGCTGTCGGGCCCCACCTAAGACGCGGCTAATTGTTTCGGGTAAGTTCAATATAAGACTGCACCGGATGAGTGTCAAAGCCTTGCTTCTTTTTTAACTAAATCGTGCGTTATGATGCTGCTTCGAGACCAGCCAGAAGCCCAACCGTAAGGGCGGGCTAACTTGATCGGAAGATCTTAGTGCCAATCAATGAAAGGGAAACTTAACGATCAACCGCTCGCGGAACTCATTCGCGAGATTTCTGCGAAAGCTTTATCGGGCACGTTGCGGCTCGAGCACGTGCGCGCTCAAACGGCGGTCTACTTTGATAAGGGCCAGGTTATTTATGCGGCTGCAAACCTGCGAACACTGCGTTTGCGCGAGTATCTCAACAAGCGCGGCATTGGTTCAGCAGGCGACGGCGCGGTGCTGGACAATAATCTTTCGGACCTGGACCTCGCGGCGGCAATCGTGACAACCGGAACGCTCAAACAGAAAGAGATCGATGGCCTGCTTGAAATATTGGTAGGCGATATTTTCCGCGTCGCTTTATTGTGGACCGAAGGAACCTGGGATTTTAACGTGCAAGCGCGACTCAATAATCCGGTGCGAGTGAAAGTTGACGCGACCAATTTACTTCGCGAAGCAGCTCAAAGAATGCCTTTGACGTTTGTCAGCGCCCGCTTTAGAAATCCGGGCGAGATAATTTCACGGTCTTCCGAAGTTCCGCGAATGTCCAATTTCCTGCCAGCCGAGAGCTTCGTGCTTTCTCGCCTGGATAAGCCAACCAGACTTAGTGACCTGATTTCGTTTAGTGGGCTGCCGGAACCCGATGCGCAACGGATAATTTATGGGCTTGCTCTTAGCGGCTTAGTGAACCGTGAATACTGGCAAAATGCTTTTCGTACTGAAAGCGCAAAAGCAACCCCAACGCCGGAGCAAGGCGCGGCTCGTGTAACTCCGAATGCTGCAACTAGTGAAACTCCAGTGAGCGATAACTGGACGTCCGCAAGCATCGAGGATGAGGATCTGGAAAAATTTTTGCGGCGTCTAACGACGGCGACGAATCACTATGAAGTATTAGCGATGCCGCCCGCGGCGAAGACGAGTGAAATAAAAGTTGCTTATTACGCGATGGCGCGTCGTTATCACCCCGACCGGTTCCATCTAAAATCTGGCACGAAGCTTCACGCGGAAATAAGTTCGGCTTTCGCGCGGGTTACCCAGGCCTACGAAACGCTGATGAATCCTAATACGCGCGCGGCCTACGATCAGACCCTGCAACGGGCCCAGCTATTTTCCGCGACTCAGGCGACCAGGCCGGATGAGCCGGTTGATGAGTTTGAAAGCGGGCTGGGTGAAACGCAGTCACGCGGCGCCGAATACAGTTTTCGCGAAGGGGTGGGCGCGCTACAACAAGGCCGAATCAACGCCGCTGTCACCCACCTATCTAATGCTTCGCGGCTGGAACCGCAAGAAGCGCGCTATCGCGCTTTCTATGGGCGGGCGCTGGCCGCGAACGAGAACACGCGTCGCCTCGCCGAGAACGAGATCCAGGCGGCCGTTAAGCTCGAGCCGGCGAATGCGGCGTTTCGTACGATGCTGGCGGAATTGTATTTCGATCTAAAGTTTCACCGGCGCGCGCAAACGGAGTTGGATCGAGCGCTGGCAATTGATCCGAATAACGCAACCGCGCATTCGCTGTTGCGCAAACTGCAGAAGTCGCGCAAGGTAGGATAAGTCAAGAGCGACTGTCTGAAAGCTTTCGAGACTCAGCGCCAGAGGCGCTAGGACCACGCTAAGAGATCATGCCTACACTCTTCGCCAAAAATGAAACCGAATCGGCACGCGAGGCTTACTTGCATTTAGCCGCCGCTGCGGATGAATTCGAGCGATATGAGCACCCACACGCTGCTCGCATTGCGGCTATCGCCGATAAAATTGCCGAGGCGTTTCACATGGCACCGCAGGATCGGAAATCGCTTCGCACAACTGCGCGCATGCACGATCTTGGCGAAGTGGCGATGGAGCGCGACTACATCCAACGGGCCGGTTCGCTCACGGATGAAGAACGAATCGATCTTGAGCGGCATCCGGTGATTGGCGAACAGGAAGCGGCGCGAGCGAGCGCTGACCGCGCCGTCCAACTGTTGGTCCGCTGGCATCATGAATGGTGGAATGGATCTGGCTATCCTGACGCGCTGAGACAAAATGAAATCCCGCTGGCCGCGCGGATTCTTCGCCTGGCGGATTCATACGCGGCGCTGACCGATGCCCGACCGTTCCGTCCGGCAATGAGCGAAGCAGAAGCTCGAAAACAGATCATCGATGGCGCCGGGATCGAATTCGACCCGGCAGTAGTCGCGACATTTCTGTCGCTCCGCGATCTGGAAGAGCTGAAGTCGTTTGCGAAAACTGAAGAACCGCCCGAGGCTGTCAAACCAACGAATGATGACTGGAATTTGTTTTCGTCTTTTATGAGGTGAACGCGCTCTCTTGTCAGTACCGCCTGCGGTAGCGGGCGGGCCTTCTTAGATCGCTAATGACTACCGCCCACCCGCTACCGCAGGTGGTTCTGACATCTTCGCGCGTGTTGAGATCAAAAATGGCTTACGTCGCATCCGCAACTTTTCCTAACGGCTGGTTAAACTTTGAGCTGAGCGTCCTCAGACGTTTGCAGTTTTCTTCTATTGCCCTGCCCTTCACGGGCGAACCAAACCTCTGCGCTCATCTGAAGCGCTGGCGAGTTCGCGTAGCGGCAAACGATCCGACGATCTGGGCATATACGAAAGCTACGGCTTTGATTGAGAACGATTCCGAGCGGCTCAACGATGATGAGATCGAAGCCCTCGTTGACGATGCCTACGTGCCGCGCGACCGCCTCGACAATCCTTCGCTCTTGAATTGGTTCAATGAAACTGACGCCTGGTGGTTTGATAACGTGCGCTTCAACGCTGAACGTCTGGATTCGCAATACAAGCGGGCCATCTCCTTGACACTGGGAATGATGGTTGGCGATTACGTGCTTTCCTTCGCCGCAGACACTCGCCATTTGCGCGAGCCGCTGTCGCTGTCGCGAGTGTTCAGGCAGTTTGCCGAGAAGGTCGCTTTCCCTTACGACAATTCGCTGCGCAGCAGGGCCACAAACCAGGATGTGCGCGCTTTCGTCGCCGAACGTCGACACACCGACCTGCTCTTTTTGCGGCTGCCGCTGCCGGTCCAGCCACAGCCTGCGCAACATAATCCATTCGCGTGGCGTGAAGAGTGGTTGCAAGGCGGCGACGACTTTTGGGCCGACGTTGAAAAAGCACGAGCGGGAAAACTCGGCTCTCGCGTTCAGAGCAAGCAGCAGTATCTGGGTCTGGTTGAGGAACTGCTGCACACTGCTTCGCACCTCCCCGCCTGGGCCATTGCTCATACGGAGAACGGTTTTATCCCAACCGACGAGCTGGTCGAAACGATCAGACGCGTGCGCAAAGTGGATGCGGTCTATTCAAAAGATTTTTCGGATCTACTGGGCGTGCGAGCGGCGATCGTCACGGCAACCGGTTAGCAGCAACGAACCGATAGCCGACACCCCTCACGGTCAGCAGATATTGCGGCTTGGTAGGATCGTCTTCGAGATACTTTCTTAACCTCACGATAAAATTATCAATCGCCCGCGTGTCGGTGTCTTCGTTTAGTCCCCACACTTCCTCGAGAATTGCTTTTCGCGAAACGACATTGCCTTCGTGCTTCACGAGGTATCGTAGCAACTGCGCTTCCATCAGCGTCAGCCTGATTGTTTGCTCGGGGGTGCGCAACTCCAAATTATCGAAATCGATCACGCGGTTGTTGAAAACAAATTCTTCGCTGCCAGTCTCCGCTTGAGCCGTTGGCGACGCAGCCGTTCTGCTGGCTTCCTCTTGAGTTTGATCCTGATGAAACCACTGGCGCCGGCGGAGTAATGCGTTCAGCCGGGCCATTAACACCGACAGCTCAAACGGCTTGGGCAGATAATCGTCCGCGCCCGATTCGAAACCGCGCAGCACGTCTTCCGGACGTCCGCGCGCCGTCAACATCAGTACGGGAACAAAATGACCTGCGGCGCGAAGTTCAGCAGCTACCGTAAATCCGTCTTTGCCGGGAAGCATCACATCGAGCACGAGCGCATCGTAGCGCTGGTGCTCCTCGAGGACGAGGGACAATGCCGCCTCGCCATCGCTTACGGTGTCGACGGTGTAACCCTCGGCTTCCAGATTGAACCGCAGGCCGTCAGCCAGATGCTTCTCGTCCTCTATTACAAGCACAGCGCTCATCGATAAAAGTTTTCTCTAGTTTGAATTTTAACCCCGAGACGCCAAGGCACCGAGTGTGTGCACACCCGTCGACTATCTAAACCCGCGGCAGTTGGATGGTGAACTCACTGCCGCGCCCCGGACCTTCGCTGGTGGCGAACACTTTGCCGCCATGTCTCTCAACGACCGATCGCACAATGAAGAGGCCGAGTCCCGTGCCCTTGATGCGGCCCATCACGCGGCCAGGAACGCGATAGAAACGTTTGAAGATGCGTTTCAATTGCGCCGCGGGAATTCCAATACCGCGATCGCGAATCCGCACCGCGACCTTTTTATCATCCAGCCGGGCGATCTCGACGGATATGTGAACGTCTTTGACGGAGTATTTGACCGCGTTGTCGAGCAGGTTTGAAATCGCCGCGCGCAGCTCATCGGGGTCAGCCTTCACGTGCGGGCGTTCGCCATTGATCGACTCGGAAAAACTCACCGTCTCCGCGCTGAGGTTGTAACGGACGCGGGTGAGATCTACGCATTCGCGCGCGAGCTCGCCAATATCTATTTTTCTTAGATTGATCTTTCGGCGCCGGTGACCCGATTGGCCGGCGCGCAATACTTGTTCGACTGTTTGCAGGAGCCGGTCGCTGTCGGCAAGCATCACATCGTAAAACTCCTGGCGCTTGGTCTCGTCAATCTCCCGCTTTTTCAGAGTCTGAAGATAAAGGCGAATCGAAGCGAGCGGTGTTTTCAGCTCATGTGTCACCGCGTTGATGAAAGCATCGTGCTGCTCGTTGCGCCGTATCTCGCGAATCAGGAAAGTGGTGTTGAGGACGAGCCCGGTAATAATTAAGAGAAAAAAGACTATGCCAAAGACGAGTAGGGCCACTTCGCGAGGGTTGAGCAGAATCCAGCCGATGTTCAAGGCAATAGCCAGGGCCACCAGGCTGGAGCCGAGGGTAATGAAAAAGGCTATCGATTTACGGCGATCACTGACAGGCATGCGGGGATTGTATCAGTGGGCAGTGGGCAGTGGGCAGTGGGCAGAAAGCGATTAGGTTGTTGGAAGGCAAAAACGAGAGGTAGTCCGATCAAAGCAAAAAGCAGCGGGCAAG
>DASYMB010000081.1:0-8177 GCA_036009285.1 Pyrinomonadaceae bacterium
AACTACTCCGTAGGCCACGCCCTGCAGCGCCACACCGATTAGCGAACCCGGCTTCCGCTTCTGATCCGGCGGACTGAGCGGCTTCTTGCGAAATAGAAAAATCCCCGCAAACGCAAACCAACATAACATCACAATCACAAAAACCAGAGTGGGCAGAAATTCGAAGGTGATTCTCATGTTGAGGTTATTCGGTTCAATATTTTCCTGGCGCTAATCTCAACTGCAGGTTAATAACTTAAACGAGTGAGCGAACGCCTTAGTCTTGCAATTGTTCAAGTCGCCTGCGACGCTTACCCATCATCATACCGCTCACCGTGAAGACCACCGCACTGAACATGTAAATCATTCCCGCCAGCCCCGCGTACCTGGCCCTACCAATAAACACGATGAGTAGCGAACAAATGGCGATTCCGCAATTGAGCAAACTGTCCAGAATGCTCACGCGCGTATCAAATCGTTCGAGCACGTTTAGCTCAAGATCTTCTCGCTTGCGATACGCATGAAAGTATAGCAATGCAAAGACTCCAAACACCGCCAGATATCCCAAGTCGAATATCACCATCAGCTTCGCCATTTGGTCATAGCTCTCAATCATTGCGGCAATGTTCCCATTTGCCAGTCGCACTTCGCCATGTCCGCCCATTAACTCGTTAATCAGAAAAGAGAACAAAAACTTCAACGGATAGACGTAGAAGAGCACCACGAATAGCAAGGCCGCATTAAGCCCAACCGTGGTTGTGTCCTGTAAACCGTATCGCCGAAAAAACTTATATTGATTAAACCAGACCGCAAACAGCAGCAGGAAGCTGACGAGGAATGCGCCGAAGCCGTGCATCGTTTCGGCGAGCTCGCTAAACGTCTTTGGCACTTCAAGCGAAACGACGAGCAAGGTAATAGCAAACGCGAAAACGGCGTCGCTCAGCCCTTCGATGCGAGAAATTTCGTGACCACGCCAGCGAAAGCTTCCGCGGCGACCAATGTCTTTCTCAATCAACTTTTCTCTGATCATCTTCGCTCCTTTCGGGGATAACTAGCTTGTCCTCCGAGTTTCTTCGGGCTGGGTGGGCTCAGTGTTACGCAAAATTCCGCCAAATTATCTGCTACCAGGAAACAGCACTGGGGCCGCAACCAGACATTTAGCTCCGGAGGAGCCGCATGTTTATAGATACACACGTCAACGATGACTAAAGCTTCAGAGGAGCGAGATGTTCTAATGGGGCTCCGCTCCTCCGGAGCTGGAAAATTCTATCGAGTCCCCCATCTATAAACATTCCATCCCTCCGGGACAGAAGACATCCCAAGACAACGATCTCTATTTGATCTGGTTTTTATTGTTCAAGGTTGACGCGACCTTCTGCCATCGACCGCTTCGCTGATCACCTTTTCCAATTCAACCTCAATCGTCTCGTCATAGCCGATGAATCTTTTTACTATCTGTCCTTCGCGCCCAAAAACAAATGTTTGAGGAATCGTTTGATGGTCAGAAAGAAATAGATCAGACAATGCTCGGTCCGGAAATCCCAGTGGATACTGAATGCCAAGCTCTGCGGCAAAGTTATTCACCTTGATACGATCATCAGGGCCGCCGACGTTCAGTCCCACTATATGCAAGCCTCTCGATCCATAGTTGTTCTGCAGACCAATCAGGCGCGGAATGCTCTTACGGCAGGGTCCGCACCACGTCGCGTAAAAGTCCAGCACCAGCACTTTCCCCTGATAGTCGGCAAGCCTTGCTCGCTTGCCGTCACTGAGAACCCAACCTATTTCAGCGCGCGCGTTTGAGGGCGGCATGGGAAACGTCGTGCTCGGCGGCCCGGAAAGCACTGGCGTTGCTTCTCTGTCTGATTGCTTGCTGCAGGCGCCGATGGAAATTGCGAGCGCGGCAACTATCGCAAGCGTGAATATTCGCAGGAGCGCCGTGGAGTTTAGAAGCATGTGATGCGCTGAAGGCTCAACGGCAAATATTCTACACGCACCTCGGTGGCATACGTGCATGATTAAGATGGAGATTTCACGGGCCGGCGGCTAAAATGGAAAACGAGGTAATAACGATGAACTCTGAAGAATTGATTGAAAACAACCCTGCGAAGATGAGTGGCGTCCCCGTTTTCCATGGCACCAGAGTGCCCATCACGCATCTCTTTGAATACCTTGAGGGCGGTGAAACATTGAATGAGTTTCTGGATCAGTTTCCTACCGTGACCCGCGAACAAGCCCTGGGCGTACTTGAGTTGTCCAGGGAAACGTTGCTATCTAAACATGAAGCTGCTGCCTGATGAATGCGTGGCGCGCGACTTCAAGCATGATCTGAAAAGTCACGACGTCAGCACAGTTGATGAGGCTGGCTTCAAAGGTCTGAAGAACGGTGAACTGTTACGCGCTGCCTCCGGCGTTTTCGATGTCTTAGTCACTGTCGATCAGAATCTGCCGTTCCAACAAAATATTCATACTCCCCAGCTAGCGGTAATAATAATAGTCGCCAAGGGCATCACTTACGAAAAAGCTGCACCCGATAGTGTCCGACGTAATCGACGCATTAACCGTGATAAGACCCGGCGAATTCATGCGTATCGAGGCTAAACGCTGATTACTTTCTGAATCATTATGTCTACCTTCCCGCAAACTGAGCGCACCAGGCTGAAACGCCTTCCTAAGCGCGGCATTTACGATCGCGAACTGGTTTACGGAATTCTCGATGAAGGGTTTATCTGCCACGTTAGCTTTGCAGTGGCTGGACAGCCCTTCGTAATTCCTACCGGCTACGCGCGCGTCGACGATCGACTCTTCATTCACGGCTCGCAGGTCAGCCGCATGCTTCGAACCCTCGCGCAAGGCGTGGACGTTTGCGTTGCTGTAACTCTGGTCGATGGTTTGGTGCTGGCGCGTTCTGCTTTTCATCACTCGGTGAATTATCGCTCTGTCGTAATCTTCGGAAACGCAACCGTGGTTGAGGAGAAAGAAGCCAAGCTCGCGGCGCTTTTTGCATTTTCCGAACACGTGATTCCCGGCCGTTGGAACGACGTGCGGGCGCCGACTGAACCGGAACTCAAAGCCACCACCGTCTTGTCGCTTGCGCTCGATGAGGTTTCAGCCAAAGTGCGGAGTGGCCCACCGATAGACGATGACGAAGACTATGCGCTCAACGTCTGGGCTGGAGTTCTGCCACTGCGGATCATCGCCGGCGCGCCCATCAACGATCCGCGCTTGCCGGAAAGTATCGAGCCGCCTGCCTACACACTTCAATACTCGCGAGAGAAGATTTGACTAGCCATGCTGTCAGGACGTCAGACCCGAGCAGAAGGCTTTGGCCGGCGCTCGGGATCGTCGTAACTTTCGCTGCCACCGCAATCTTGCTTCGCCAGGAGGGACGTTTATGGATTTGCTCCTGCGGCAGATTCCTGATCTGGATAGGCAACACCTGCAGTTCTGACAACTCGCAACACTTTCTAGATCCCTACAGCTTCACGCATGTGCTTCACGGTTTCGCCTTCTTCTGGTTGATTGCGTGGCTTGCAGCGCGCCTCGATTCAAACTGGCAACTGACGTTGGCCGTCGCGCTGGAGTCGCTGTGGGAAGTTTTCGAAAACACGAATTTCATTATCGATCGCTACCGTTCGCAAACAGCGGCGCTCGGTTATACCGGCGACACCGTGGTCAATTCCTTCGGCGACATTCTATGTTGCATGCTCGGCTTCATGATCGCCCGTCGCCTCGGACTGCGTCGTTCCTTAATCGTATTCGCCGCGCTGGAGTTGGTTTTGATTTTCTGGATCAGAGATAGCCTCCTGCTGGAGATTGTGATGCTGATGTTTCCGGTGGATGCGATTAGATCCATGCAGATGTGCCGATAGAAAAAAGTCCGAAACCACCTGCGTTAGCGGGTGGCCAGATAATGGCGAGCCACCCGCTCACGCAAGTGGTTTGGGACTGCTGTCCTCTCATTGCTGACTACTGATTGCTCGCGGTAGCATAACCCCCATGATTGACTTTGATCCTTACATTGGTCGGGTGCTGGACGAAAAATATCGCCTCGAGCGACTGCTGGGCCGCGGCGGGATGGGCGCGGTCTATCTCGCCACTCACCTCGGCACGGAGCGTTACGTGGCGCTCAAGTTGATCACTCCGCAGTTCATGCGCAACGAAGAGTTTGTCGCGCGCTTCAAACGCGAAGCTCGCGCCGCGGGACGGCTGCGCCATCCAAACGTTGTGGACGTGACCGACTTCGGTTTCTCTCACGCCGGTGCGGAAACGGTTGCTTATCTCGTGATGGAATATCTCGACGGTTGCACGCTGGGCGATGTTCTTTCGGAGGAGAAACGGCTGCCGCTGGAATGGGTGGCGGATATCCTCGAACAGGTTTGCTCCGCCGTACACGAAGCACATCAGCAGGGAATCGTACATCGTGATCTGAAGCCGGAAAACATTTGGCTCGAACCTAACCGGCTGGGCGGCTATCGCGTAAAGGTGCTCGACTTTGGTATTGCGAAACTCGCCGAAGCTGAACTTGACGCCGAGGGAAACTCCACAGCCCCGATGCCCTCGCCGGCTGAACTAAAGACTGCGCCTGCTACTCCCGCCGTGGGTGCGACCTTATTCAAGGCCGCACGGGCGACATCACCGCCTGAAGCAGGGCCCGCACGGCCGGACACGCAGATCGAAAGTGCGAATTCAGAAATCGATACTCTCATTTATTCCGCTGACGCCCGGGAACAACCCACCGATCTTAATACCTCGCTCACGGCAACTCCCCAAGGCGAAGACGTGCGGACCAAAGTTTTCGAACAGCACCAGCAAGACGTCGAGGCCACGGCGTTGCGACATCAATCGACTGAGGCGACGGACGACGGCGATCGCACACTAATGTTCGGCAAGGCAACGCAGCAAGCGCTGGCGGACCAGCGAACAAAGATACGGACCAACGCGATCCGCGGTACGGAGTTAACTCGCGTCGGCGCGATTATGGGTACACCACTTTACATGTCGCCCGAGCAATGCGCCGGCAAAACGTTGGATGCGCGCTCCGACATTTATAGCCTCGGCGTTATCGCCTACCAGATGCTTGCCGGCGCGCCTCCCTTTGCGGGCGTAACCGGGAATGTGATGCAAGAACACATCGCGACCGCGCCGCCGCCTTTGCGCGAGCGCAATAAAAAAGTTTCGAAGCGCGCCGCTTCGATTGTGATGTCCGCGCTTTCGAAAAAGCCGGAAGACCGTCCGCAAACTGCCTTCGCATTTGCGAGCTCACTGCGCGCGCAGGCCGAGGGCATTGGCTCGCTCTACCGCCGCGCGATCGCCCTGTACAGCGAACACTTTCCCAAGTTTCTCAAGCTCTCTCTGATCGCGCATCTTCCCGTCGTCGTTGTCACCTTCCTGATGGTGGGCATGACGCTGGCTGAAGCAACTATAGATAAACGCGGAACTGCGGCAAGGGTGATCTTTATCCTGGTTCTCGTGCTGCTCGTTTTGTTACAAGTCGTCGCCTACTTCATTGCCGCGGCATCTATCTCGGGCATGACGGCCGTGATCGTAACGCAATTGACCGCGGCCCCCTTGCGACCAGTAGAACTGCGCACCGCCTTCGCCGTTTTCAAGCGCCGCTGGCGGCCGTTTCTCAAGACCAGCCTGTTTACCACGCTGCGCATACTGATTGGTTTCGTGCTGCTGGTGATTCCGGGCATCGTCATGTCGATACGCTACGCGCTATATGCGCCAGTGGTCTTGATCGAAGGGTTGGAAGGAAAGGCGGCGCGGCGACGGGCGCGCGAGTTGGCTTCGCGTTCATGGCGCACAGTTATTATCATCACCGTGCTGCAGTTTCTGATCCCAATGATTGTCAGCGCGTTGGTGGGCCGGTTTTCCTTTGACGTAAACCGCTCAACCACCACTACACATAACGTCAAAATCGCGCGCAGTGTCTATCAACAGCTATCGGCGCTCTTTAATATTTTCATTGTCCCGTTGATGTCAATCGTGCCGGCCCTGTTGTATTTGAAGATGCGACAGTTAGGTGGCGAGCCGCTAGCTGAAGCACTGGCCCAGATCGAAGAGGTAGATGCCCAACGCAGCCAGTGGCAACAGCGCATGCGCACGCGTTTGAGTCTTCACTCTTCACGAGGCACCAGCAAGGCGCGCAGCCAGCCCGACTGAGGTGACGGCAGAATAGGCCGCGGATTATACGAATGTCAGTACCACCTGCGTTTAGCGGGTGGCTCCACCAAATATTCCGCCGCTAATGCAGGCGGTTCTGACAGAATTCAATCCGCGTAAACCCGCGGCGAATTAGGTTGCCGGCATCTCTTCTGATCTCTGACCTCGGCCCTTACAGGTATCGCTCACGAAGAATTGCCAGGTGATGAGAGACGTGGCCCGCAACGATATAAGCGAGCGCGCGGACGCTAACCGGATTACCGCTGGCGATGCCGCTGCGCCGCCAGGCCTCGTCGGGGAGATTGCGGAAGAAGGCGAGCGTGGCCAGGCGAATCACCTCAAACTCATCAACGTGACTGGCCCAGGAAATCCTGTCGGACTCAGCAGCCTTGAAACCAACTTCCTGATCGAAGCTGGGTAGTGGATCCTGGAAGCCGCGCGCAAACCAAAAAGCACGAAATGTGAAAACACGCTCAGTGTCGTTGACGTGCGCGAGAAGCTCACGCATGGACCACTTGTCGGGCGCGTAGCGATGCAGCGATTTCTCTTCTGATATTCCGGATAAGAACTCGAGGGTTTTATCCAGTTGCGTCGTTAGCGCCGCGACAATGTCGTCGCTGGTTATGCGGTCAATGTAAGTCGAGTAATAAGACGCGGCTTCGTTTGGTTGTGGTCGTCCTAACATGGAGTGAATAGTAAATCGTGAACCGTAAATAGAAAAGTCCGGTGAAATGACTTCGTATCTGAACTCATGGGCGCGAAGATAAGGGAGGATATCAACAATTTGTGACTTCCTGGTCCACGAGCGGGTAATGCGCAGGCAGTCGAGGGGGACAGCAACATAAAAAACTCCTCAGCTTTTTTTGAGGTGTCAATTTGGCGCCTCAAAGTATCGGCTTCGTCGGCGGTAAGTCTCAACGAAGTCTCTTGGGCGACCGCTCAAGCAGACTGTGACCTAAGAGATTTGGCCTTAAGAAATCCGGCGCGGAGGATGGTCGTGGTTTGAGTTGGAAGAGTTTTCCACGACGCCGGCAAGCAGCTTGCGAATCTCTTCGGCGCCGGCGGCGACGGGGCTCGCGATTCTGCCCCCAGTGTTTACAACCACGGCGGTGGGCGTTACCGCAGCGCCGTATTTCTCCGCGACCTCGCGCTTTTCCTGCAAAAGCATTTGCCCCAAACTGTTCCTCGCAACGTTTACGAAGTTTTCTTTAATAGTGCCCATGGTGATCAGGGCGATTGTTAATTGCTCGCTGTGTGCCTGCTGCCACTTTTTGATTTCCTCAAACAGTGTGACGCAAGACCCGCAAGTTGGACTGGTGAAAATGAGCAGCAACGGCTTGCCGTGAGCGAGCAGCTCTTTAAGCGAAGTGGTCCCGCCGGCATAGGCGGACAACTCAAACTCGGGAGCTATCGCATCGAGTGCCAACCCCCCGGGCGCGGTCGCAGTTTTCTCGGTCAAATGTCGGCGACGACGCTCGAGATAAACCATCATCGCCACTGCGCCAAGGAGAGCGACAATTAACCACAGCCACTCCGTAGAACTGAGCCGCGCGAGCGTGTCGCCAATACTCTGACTCGTTTCCTTTCCCGCCTGCCAAAACACGATGCCCGCCCCGAGGGCAAAGACGAGGTTGCGCACGAGCGTGGGCCAACCGAGCGGCCGCGAGTAAAGCTGCCCGAAACAGTGACACTCATGAGTGCGACCGCGCGCCAGACTAATGCCGATGGTGACAATGAATAGTGCCAACACCAGCAGTGCACCGAGGGCGCTCGCGTGAGTTGTGTTAACGAAGAGCAGCCCGGCAGCGATCGCGAGTTCCATGATCGGCAACGCAATTGACAGTGCCGGCGCGATGGACTTAGGCGCCCCGAAATTTTTTACTGCTTCCCGGGTGCCGCCCAGGTCGAATAGTTTTGTAACCCCCGCAGTGCCAAAGACAGCGCTGAGCACAATTCGCAGAAGGACTGTTATCAGGTGCATCGAAGCAGACTAAGCAATGGAGATGATTTTGGCCGACAAAAAAAGCCAG
>DASYMB010000082.1:0-8664 GCA_036009285.1 Pyrinomonadaceae bacterium
GATTGCCTCCATCGCCATCCCCCCGGCCAACGACGCATCGCCGATCAACGCCACGACGTGATGGTCCTCGCCGTTTTTGTCGCGTGCGATCGCCATACCGAGCGCGGCCGAAAGAGAGGTGGAAGCGTGACCGGCGCCAAACGTGTCGTAGTCCGACTCGTCGCGGCGCAGGAAACCGCTGATGCCGCCATACTGTTTGATAGTCGGCAGCAGCTCGCGACGGCCAGTCAGGATCTTGTGCGCGTAAGCCTGGTGGCCCACGTCCCAAACAAGCCGGTCGCGTGGCGTATCAAAAGCGTAGTGGAGCGCTACCGCAAGCTCGATCGCGCCGAGTGAAGCGCCGGTGTGGCCGCCGATTCGCGACATCGTTTCCAAAATGTATTGCCGAATTTCGTCAGCTACAGGTTGCAGCTTTTCTAAAGGCAGTAGACGTAGATCGGCCGGGGAGTTTATGTTCTCAAGAAGATCCATTTGAGCGTTATTGTAACGTGGCAATTCAGATTTTTGCTACTCACAAAACTTTTGCACTTTATTCAAAGTAAGGCGACCCGCTCCTTCTTTGCGCTGTAAAGTACTCTGCTTCACTAACAAAGTCAATACTCCGTTCTTTCCAAACTTCTCGCGGTACACGGGCGTCTAAAGCGAGAGGACCAGAAAAGCCCATCGTGAATCGCTCTGGTAGACAGCAAAACGTAAAAAGGAGTTTAAGAAAATGTCTTTACGAAAAAGTTTGTTTGGAGTCTTAGGGACGATTTTGGCCTGTGGAGCGATCGCCTTCGCTCAGGAGCGGCAACCACAAACATCCCCGACGCAGGATGAAACGCTTCGCCGAGAGAGAATAGAGCGTGTGGAAAGTCACCGGCAAGGATTGGGGCGTCGCGAAGGAAGGGAAGGACGTAGGGGAATGGATCGCCGCGACGGCCGGGGCCATTTAATGCGCGAACTGAATCTCAGCGAGGAGCAGCGACAACAGAGTCGCGCGATTATGCAGCGCCGACTTGAAGGCACGAAATCTCAGCGCGAAGAGTTGTTCAAATTGCGCGAGAAACGGATCGCCGGCACCTTCACTGCTGAAGATGAAGTGAGGGCAAAGGCTTTGCATCAGGAAATCCGCACATCCATGGAAGGCGTGCGAGCTGAGATGGCCGGAGTCTTAACGGCGGAACAGAAAACCAGACTCGAGGAATTGCAGAAGGAACGCAAAGCGAGAATGGAACTGCGGATGAAAGAACGCGAGGAGCGCCGACAGGAACGATTGAACAACAAGCCACTCTAAATAGACCCTACCGCGCAAGGCTCAGCGACCCGGTCCTGTAATGGGCCGGGTCGTTATGATCGCCTAGCTCGTGCTTTCTTTCGCGGTTGCAATAAACTTACTCAGTCTCTCTCGCAATTCGTTGCGCACCTCTCGAAAAGCGTCAAGCCTCGTCTTGACATCCCAGACGACTGCGGCTGGATCTGTTAAGCTCCAATGAATCTGCCGCGACGCTCCGGGGGCCACCGGGCAATTCTGTTTCGCGTTATCACAGACGGTAATCACCCACTCGAATGGCTGCTCTGCAAACTCGTCGATCGACTTGGAACGGTGGTTTGATATATCGATCCCAATCTCGCGCATGACCGCGATCGCCTCAGGTCTCACAAAGCTGGGCTCTATCCCCGCACTCTCAACGGCAAACCCTTCGCCACCGTCGTGACGCAATAACCCTTCGGCCATCTGACTTCGCGCCGAGTTACCGGTGCAGAGAATCAAAACTCTTATTCGATCACTCATCGTTATTCCTCGTGCGGCAGCATCACCGACTTTGCATTCTCGGGTAACGACGGAGCTAACCAGCGAAACAGCATTGTCGCCGCGGCCGCGCCTGCGAGCTGCGCAAGGATGAAACCGGGAGCGTCCACGGGACGGATACCCACAAATGTATCACTCATCGAGCGCGCCAGCGTCACAGCCGGATTTGCGAACGATGTTGACGCAGTGAACCAGTAAGCGGCGGTAATGTATGCGGCGACGGCGAACGGCACAGCCTGCGAGCGAAACCTGACGCAGCCCCAGATCACGGCGAGCAATCCGAACGTGGCAATGAACTCACTAAACATCTGGGCCATACCGGCGCGAACATGATGCGCGGCTGAAAACAATGGCAAGCCGAACATCAAATGCGCCGTGGCCACACCCGCAAATGCGCCGAGCAGTTGCGCGCAAATGTAGGCCGGAACATCTTGCCAGCCCAAGCCGCTTTGCGAGGCATCCGCCAGTGTCACCGCTGGATTGAAGTGTGCGCCTGAGATCGGGCCGAACGTAAGTATCAATGCGACCAGTGCGGCGCCGGTGGCGAGAGTGTTAGCCAGCAAGGCAATGGCGACGTTCCCGCTCGACAACCGTTCGCCCATGATGCCCGAGCCAACAATCGCTGCCAGCAACATCGCCGTGCCGATGCCTTCGGCGGCCGCACGTCGCGACAAGTTGAGGCTCACCGCCCGATGCCCACAGTCGCCGGAGCGCAGCATGCAGATGGATTGCTTACCAACTCAACTTCGGCATTTGTCTCCATGACTTTGTCCCCACACTCGCAAGGCGCCGTCTCCGGAAGGTTATCTTCGAGCACAACGAAAACCTCCCACTCGTTGCCATCAGGATCTCGCACCCACGTTTTGTCCTGCGTTGCATAACAACAGTTTGTTTGCATTTCGTCGCGAGTGACGAGTCCTGCATTGGCCCACTTCTCGCGCATCGCCAGCACGTCGGACGTTGACGCGACCTGAATGCCCAGATGCGATAAGGCCCCTCTCCCATTAAACGCAACCTCGTTGAGCGTCAAATTCAAGGGCGGATTTTGCACGTCGAACTTGGCATAGCCAGTACGAACCTTGCTGGGCTCGATTCCCAACAGCCGGCGATAAAACTCAATGCTGCCGTCGACGTTGTGAACATTCAAAGCCAGGTGCGCCTTCAACGCCTTCACCGGACCGTTAGGCTTGATCTTCATGTCTTCCTCCTCTATATTTCATATTCGCCAATACGAATATGACGCCAACATACGCCTGGCCAATACATCTGTCAAGCCGTATGTGTAGTTTTTAAGAACAAAGATGGAGACTGCGATAAGGGCACTGGCAGCGGAAGATTGGGCGACGGTGCGCTCGATCTATACCAGCGGAATCGCTACCGGCCAAGCGACCTTTGAGACTGAAGCACCAACCTGGGAGGGCTGGAACGATGCTCATTTGCCGTCGCCGCGGCTCGTGGCCGTTGCAAACAAAACGATTGTTGGATGGGCCGCCTTGAGTTCGGTCTCCAGGCGTTTGGTTTACTCGGGAGTTGCAGAGGTCAGCGTCTACGTTGACCAGGGCAGGCGCGGCCACGGGGTAGGCAAATTGCTGCTCGACACGCTCGTGAAGGAATCCGAGAAGAATGGCATTTGGACTTTGCAAGCGAGTATTTTCCCTGAAAACACCGCCAGCATTTCGTTGCACAAGGCTTGCGGGTTTCGTGAGGTTGGGACGCGCCGGCGGATTGGCAGGATGGCAGGCGTCTGGCGCGACACGGTGCTCTTTGAACGTCGCAGTAAGTGGGTTGGGGCTGATTAATCGTCCGCAGTTTTAGTCGCAAGATTCGGATAGAAACCGCAGCGTTATTCTCTTAAATTAGTCTCCAGTAAAGGAACTCCGGAGCAGTCAAAATCGTAATAAACTAAGATCCGTTCGGGGGTCTAATCGGGTCATAAAATAAGCAATGGGCAACAAAGAATACAGCATCGCACTGCTCTTCAAGGCGCTGGCAGACGCCACTCGTTTACGTCTGATCAATCTCATCGGAGAGGACGAGGTGTGTGTGTGCTTCTTCGTCGAAGTGTTAAAGATAAACCAGCCAAAAATATCGCGGCATCTTGCTTATTTGCGGCGCGCCGGGGTGGTTTCCGCACGTCGCGATGGCAAATGGATTCACTATCGCATTGTTGGGCCGCCCGATCGTCATGCTGCCAACATCTTTCGCGAAGTCCGCGCGGCGTTGGCAGAAAACCCGGCGATGAAAAGCGATCGCGCGCGACTCGAGAAAATCTGCTGCGCGCCGCGGCTCCCCATCCCACTTCAGCGAGCCCCGGTTCCCGCCAATCTCATGGCTTAGCAAACGTGCGTAAACAAGGAAGGACCAAACAATGGTTACTGCTATCGAACCACTACTGCGCGAGCAATTAATCGATCGACGCGAGAAGCTGGAAACTGCCGCGGGGGCTTTTCACCGGCCCGCGGAGCTGACCCGACTGCTGGAGGAGGTAGACGCGGCACTGCATCGCATGGACCTGGGGACCTATGGACTGTGCGAGGTTTGCCATGATCCGGTCGAGTCGGAGCGGTTGCTCGCCGATCCGTTGACACGGTTTTGTTTAGGCGACCTCACGCCACGCGAACAGCGCGCGCTCGAAGAGGACCTGGAGCTGGCGTCACAGATTCAAATAGGACTGTTGCCGCCACCCACACAGAAGATTGATGGCTGGGAAGTTTCGTATCACTACCAACCGGCCGGCGCAGTGAGCGGTGACTACTGCGATCTGATCAGAGGCGACGATCAGTCGCTGCACTTCGTGCTAGGCGATGTATCGGGTAAAGGTGTCGCCGCTTCCATGTTAATGGCCCACCTCAATGCGATGTTTCGCACGCTCATTTCGATCAACTTGCCGCTCGAGCAAATGATGGAACGCGCCAGTCGCGTTTTTTGCGAGAGCACTCTGCCGACACAATACGCTACGCTCGTTTGCGGCAGGGCTACTACCGACGGCGACGTGGAAATTTGTAACGCCGGACATTTGCCGCCACTGCTGATTCAGCAGGGCCAGATAACCCGGATCGCGGCGACCGGTCTTCCAGTCGGCGTGTTTTGCAGCGAAAGTTTTTCTGTAAACCGGGTTCACATGAGCAAAGGTGATACGTTGTTTCTCTATACCGACGGCTTGTCGGAAAGTCTGGACGGTAGTGGCAATGAGTATGGCGCTGATCGCCTATCGCAGCTCTTGTATGACAATCCCGCGCTCTCAACCGACTCGATGATCTCGTTGTGCAGACGAGAACTGCGTACGTTTGCAGAAGGAAGGTCGCCGCGTGACGACTTAACGCTGATGGCGATCAGGCGAACGCATTAATTTCGTTGTCTCTGTGCTCTCCGTGTCTGTGTGGTGAGCAATCGCCAACAAAGAATTACCACCGAGACAGAGAGAACATAGAGAACGTATTTCGTTCCTACCTTGACAATCCGCAACCGCGCATTAGAATGATTTTTCGCTTGGGTAGGCTTCGGGGAGATGTGGCCGAGTGGCTGAAGGCGGCGGTTTGCTAAACCGTTAAGGGTCTTAAAAGCCCTTCACAGGTTCGAATCCTGTCATCTCCGCCATAAATTGAAACAATGAACGCGGAACGCTGAACGCGGAACTAAGCCATTGTCTTCAGTTCATCATTCATCGTTCCGCGTTCATCATTTATTTATGTCCATTCGCGTCCGCTTTGCTCCATCTCCAACCGGTTACCTGCACATTGGCGCCGCCCGTTCGGCGCTCTTCAACTGGCTCTACGCTCAGAAGACCGGCGGCAAGTTTTTGCTGCGCATTGAAGACACCGACCTACAGCGCTCAACCGAAGAATCGACGCGGTCGATCATCGAGGGAATGAAGTGGCTGGGATTGGACTACGACGAAGAGATCGTTTTTCAATCCGCCAACGCCGACAAGCATCGCGCCGCCGCTTACAAACTCGTCGACGAAGCCAAGGCCTATCGTGATTTCACTCCCAAGGCCGAGCGTGACGATGCGACTGTCAAGCAAGGCGTCGCTGAACGCGCGCGCGCACACTCCGAGGCAGGCACAGATCCTCGCGACAACCCTTATCGCGATTTAACCAAAGCAGAATCGGACCACCGCGCAGCCGCAGGCGAAGCTTTTGCCGTACGCCTGAAGATTCCCCGCCAAGGCAAGACGCATTTTGAAGATCTTGTTTTTGGTCCCCAGGAGCGCGAGTATTCCGAAATTGAAGATCTGGTGTTGCTGAGGTCCGACGGCCATCCACTCTATAACCTCTCAGTTGTCATCGACGACATCGAGATGCGTATCACACACGTGATTCGCGGCCAGGATCACTTAACGAATACACACAAGCAGGTCCTGCTGTATGAAGCGCTCGGCGCGGTGGTGCCCCAGTTTGCCCATCTGCCGTTGATTCTCGCGCCGAACAAAGGAAAACTCTCCAAGCGCAAACACGGTGAAGTGGTTTCGTTAACAACTTACCGCGATCGCGGCTTCGTACCCGCAGCTTTTCGCAATTTTCTGGCGCTGCTGGGTTGGGCGCCCGCGGATGGAAAAGAAATTCTCACGCTCGAGGAATTGATGGAGCAGTTTTCTTTGGAACACATCCATCGCTCGCCCGCGGTTTTCAATTTTCAGGAAAACGATCCGCGTCACTGGACCGATGAAAAAGCGCTCTGGATGAACGCCGAGTACATTCGCACCATGGCTATCGATCAGTTAATCCCGATGGTGCGAAACGAGTTGCGCGCCAACAAGCTTTGGCGTGAAGAGTATGACGATGACGACCGCGAGTGGTTAGTGAAAACCATCGATCTGATTCGCCAGCGCTTTTTCACCCTGAAAGATTTTTCGGCGCAGGGGCGGGCCTACTTTTCCGATGACTTCGATTTCGACGAGGCTGCTGTCAGCAAGAATCTGAAAAAGGATCCGCAGTTAAGAGAACTCCTGCCCGCTCTTGCCGACGCCCTTGAACAAACGGATCCGTTTACGGCAGAGAGCGCGGAAGCAACGTTGCGAAAATTCGCCGAAGAAAGAGGCGTGAAGGCCGGACTGCTAATCAACGGGTCGCGGACCATGCTTACCGGCCAGGCCGTTGGTCCATCTATGTTTGAAGTGTTTGAAATTCTCGGACAAAAACGTTCTGTCGAAAGACTGCGTAGTGGAGTACCATGGTTCGACGCTATGAATGAGCTGGGCGATGTATAAATGAAGTCCAGCACTCGGGCAAACGGAATTTAATTTCAACGTCGAAACTTAGAGGGACAAAGATGCTGATCAAAAGATTACTTATTGCTATCGTCATGGTTGTAACGACCAGCGCGGCAGCTTCGGCTCAAAATACGAATTCCTCTCAGACCGTCCGACCCCGTACAACGGCGCCCGCAGCCAACACAAATAAATCCGCCGACCCGCAGAAGAGCACAGACGTACAGCAGCCCTCGACTACACAGACGGCGCCCCGGCGCACGGAGACCAAGCCAAAAATCGCGGCTACAGAAACCCCGAGCTCCCAAAGCGTCATTGCCGCATTCAACGCGCTCATCAACGGCATCCGTCATGCAGATGCAAAAGCGGTGACGAGTGTTTACCTAAATTCGCCTCGGCTGATTCTCTTCAATAGCAACGGCACCGTCACCAAAGGATGGGAACAGTTACGCCGGAACCGCGAAAGCTCTTACCGTGATACGAAGGATGTGAAGCTCGACGTGCGCGATCTTTCGATCACCATGCTCGGTAAGGACGGAGCCGTTGTGAGTTGCCTGTGGACGCAGTCGCAAATCTACAAGGGCACGCCTGAAACTGCGACCGGTCGAATGACGCTGGTGTTCAAGCGAGTGGGAAAAGATTGGAAGGCGATTCACCTGCACACTTCACCGGACCGGCCCGATCCTTCGCGCGTGCTGCCGTCGGAGCAGGTGCCAACGACAAGTCCATCGCCCGCCCCTTGAAACGACTTGCAAGCTCTTTCGACATTGGCTTGTCCCTGCCCGATCTGTTGGATTACGTAAATCCTTGATGAAGAGCGGCGCCGGGCAGGGACAAGCCCATGCTCCTACAATGTGGCGAAGGCTGGCTTGACCACGCTGGCTCGGTAACGCGGATCAAGTATGACGAAGACCAATCTTTATTTGACTCACGATCCGCGTTATCGCAATCGCTCCCAGGATCGATAAGAACGGAAAAATTTCAACCACGTAGCGCGGTTCCGGATTCTCGAGCGTCGCAAAAAATCCCAGTCTCAAAAAAATCATTAGTGCTGCCAGCAGCACCCACTGTCGCGATATAAAATCTCCCGCTTGCCACAAGAACCAACCACCCGCGATTCCCAACAACGTGTAAATAGCCGTTAGAGCAGCAAACAGCGGCAGCCAATATTGTTGATGGATGTCGTAGTCAAGATTGTCGAGCGGGAGGAGCTCGCCTTCAAACGGATAGTATTGCGAGTGAGTGTCAAACCAAAGCGAGTGAGCACGCTTGAGCGGCAGCCAAAGGTAATAACGAAGTGGCTGGCGGGCGATACGTTCCCGCGCCAACTGCGCAAAACCGGCATCGATCTCCGGAGTCATTTCAACCGCCTGATCCGTTGCTTGATCTGAAGCAGCACTCTTGTCGCCCTGATCAGTTGCATCGCCCTCATCACCTTCGTCAGCCTGGTCCCTTTCGTCTTCGGAAGAGGGTTCATCAGTCGGGCTGGCAGCTTCGCTCTCGTCATTCGGGCTTGGCTGATCGTCAGGAGCAGCGGGCGCGTTTTGGGAATCCGGAGCAGTGAAGACATCCGGAGCTTCGCTCGGATGGTTATACTTCTCGAGCAGTGCCGCGACCCGCTGCTTCTCTTCGGCCGAATCAAACGCGCGGTCGGGAAGATCAC
>DASYMB010000083.1:0-4683 GCA_036009285.1 Pyrinomonadaceae bacterium
TGGCCCAGGGCATCGCGGCAATTATTTTACATCCATGTCAGCTATGAAATATTACTGCCACGAGGCTGTACCGGTTTCGCCTTCAAGTTGGAGAAGATCGTGGCTCTCGCGATTGATCCTGATTGCATTCCTCATCGGTAATGCCAACCCGATATTCGCGCATGAAGGCAAACCCCACACGTGGCACGATCTGTGGCGGGCCTGGAGTTTCGAGCCGGTAGTTGTCGTTTCACTACTCTTGACGGCCGGGCTCTTCATTTGGGGACTCAGAAAACTGTGGCGACATTCGGGCACTGGAAAAGGAATACGCAGGTGGGAGGCGACGGCGTTTGCGGGCGGATGGTTCGCGTTGTTCCTTGCGCTGGTTTCCCCAGTGCACGCGTGGGGCAGAGTGTTGTTTTCAGCGCACATGACACAACACGAAATACTAATGCTGGCGGCCGCTCCGCTACTCGTATTGGGAAGACCGCTGATCGCTTTCGCGTGGGCGCTTCCACTGCAATGGTCCCGGCGGCTCGGAGCGCTCGGCAAGATTGCGTGGCTGCAGAAAAGCTGGAAAGCGTTGATCATCCCCTTTGTTGCCTGGGTAATTCATGCGGTTGCGCTTTGGACCTGGCATGTGCCGGTGCTCTTTGAGGCGGTCTTGCACAACGAGTGGGTCCACACGGCGCAGCATTTGAGTTTCTTACTTTCGGCTCTTCTTTTCTGGTGGGCATTGATTCACGGCCGGCAGGGCTGGATGGGTTATGGCGCCGCCGCACTCTACGTATTTACAACCTCACTTCACAGCGGACTACTCGGCGCATTGCTTACGTTCTCTCGCTCGGTCTGGTATCCGTCGTACGTGGGCCTGACTAACTCATGGGGACTCAGCCCGCTGGAAGATCAACAGCTCGGTGGTTTAATCATGTGGATTCCGGCGGGGGTGCTTTATGCGGTCGCCGGTCTGGCCTTAGTCGCGGGTTGGTTGCGTGAAGCACAGGCGCGCTCGATAAAGCGAGAGCGGAGTTGGGGCCTGGTCAGAACCGGAAGCGGTGGCGACCGGGTCCAAACCAAGGTCGAGCTATCGCCGCTGAAGTAGACTAATCATGCCTGCAAGTAGTCACTCATTCCTAAGCGTATTTTGTTTGGTGGCCGTACTCTCGTTAACCACCTGCGCCAGAAAGACCACTGGACCACTGGCCTACGTCACCAATGAACGCGACGGCACCATTAGCGTAATCGACCTGGCAAACAATCGCACCGTTTCCACGATCAAAGTCGGCGCCCGTCCGCGTGGTATCCAGTTAGGACCCGACCAGAAAACAATTTGGGTGGCGCTCAGCTATCCCACTAATCAATCCCAGGGTGAAGATAAGATTGCTGTAATCGACTGTGCCACTGAAAAAATAGTAGCGAAGTACGACGCCGGCTCCGACCCCGAACAATTCGTTGTTAACGGAGATGGCACTCGGCTATACATCGCGAACGAAGATGCCGGCACCGCTTCGGTAACTGACGTAAAAGCCAACCGCGTGATCGCAGCGATGCCGGTTGGGTTGGAACCCGAAGGAGTTGCACTCAGTCCGGATGGGCGATGGGTTTACGTTACCTCGGAGAGCAGCAGCACGGTGGCTGTGATAGATACAACTACAAATCAGGTAGTCACAACTTTCCTGGTAGGGGCTCGTCCTCGCGAGGCGACTTTTTTCCGCGACGGTTCCAGGGCTTATGTCACTGCCGAAAACGGCAACACCGTCTCAATCGTGCGAACCTTAGATCACAAAGTGATCGGCACGATTGCCCTACCACGCGACAACGGCGGTCTGGTGCTGAAGCCCAAAGGTATCGTGTTGTCGCCCGATGGAAAACGAATTTATGTGGCCACGGGACGCGGCAACAGTGTCGCAGTGGTAGACGCTGATAATCAAAAGCTATTGCAGCTCGTGACGGTGGGCCAACGACCGTGGGGCATTGCGCTCTCGCCCGACGGGAAAATGCTCTATACCGCTAACGGACTTTCCAACGACGTTTCGGTGATCGATGTCAGTGCCAATAAAGTTGTAACGACTATCAAGGCCGGCGATGGGCCATGGGGAATAGCGATCAAGCCTTAGCCCAATCTCTGCGGGTCCTCTGTTTCTATGTGACAAAGGGATCGCCACATAAGATCCACCACTCATTTTGAGAGGTGAAATCTAAACCCGGCGCGCATCAGGATTGGCGGGCCGAGACTGGTTACCGGCGTTTTCCCGACCTCGTAACGCTGGTTGAATAGATTCTCGATCGCCACGAAGGCTTCAATGTTGTGCGCGACCCGGCGCAACACGATCACATCGAAGGTGAAGTAGGGCGCTAACCGGAAGAGATTCTGGTCGTCGTCAAATTGCGCGCTTGACCCTCGTCCCTGCAGCCCTACAGTTACGAGGGCGGGGTTTGCGTAGCGCAGTTGAAAGGTGAATTGATGCCGCGCCACTTGAGGAATCATCAATCCCTCAAGTAGTGGGTTCGCGGGAAATTTAACCACCGCGGCGTCGGCAAAAAGGTAGCCCGCCGACAGATTCCAGAACTTACTCAGCCGCGCGTCGGCATCAAGCTCCAGCCCGCGCGAGCGCGTCCGGCCAAGGTTTCGACGTTGGCGTGTGATCAGTGTCGGGGTAGTAGTCAACGTAACATTCGCTACGGGCTGTGAGACGTTTGCCCAGAAGGCTGTGCTCCGCGCCGCCAGACGTTCATTGAAAGCGTAGATTCTTATTCCAGCCTCGCCGCCGGTGAGGCGCTCGGCCCGCAACTTATCATTCGCCAAAGTCACGACATTGCCTACGCGGAATGAGCGATACAATTCGTTGAGCGTGGGCGCACGGAAAGCACGATTCACCGAGCCAACTACAGAGACGTGTGGCGTCAGCTTATAGAGGGCCGAGATTCGCGGGCTGAGAGCATGCTCGCTGCGATCGGGAAATATGGTTGTAGTAGCTGCGGCCTTTGACGTCGCTGGTTTGCTCACGGACGTTGCGGCGTAGTTACGCCACTGATCGATCCGGACGCCGGCAGTGATGGACCAGCGTGCGTTGAGCTTGATCAAGTCTTCGAAATAACCCGCGACGGTCGCTTGTCGCCCGCCCGCGCCGACAAAAGCACTGGCTTGTCCGGAGTTAAAAGCAATCTCGTTGCTTGCGCCCCGCACTTGATTCGCATCGATCCCGGCAACGACGGTGTGCGACTGGCCCAACCCGCGCGACCATTGGGCCGTCATGCCGAAAACCTGCGCCGGAACCCTTTGGACTCGCGTCAGTGCCTCACTCTTGCGGTCTGCGCTTACCGCCGAAAAGTTCTGATCGAAAACCTGAGTCCCTCCGTACAAGCGCGCGGCAATGGAGCCAACGTTTGTGATCTGCCAGTCAGTGCCTACCGTGAATTGTCGAATATGAGTGCGGTTCGGTGTCAGCGGCGTTCCGTTTGTTCGTGACTCGCCGAAAAATGAAGTAGTACCAAAGAGTCTTCTATTGTCTCCGAAGGATCGGTTAGCGCGCAGGTTGATTGCGGAATGACGCGCACCCGCTGCGGTGTCCACCGGGCCACGCTCCTTCTGATCCACCAGGATGTAGCCGTCAGTACGAAACGACTCTGCGGCCACGCTGACCGACCAGTCTCCAAGGCGACGACTGAAATATAACGTCGCAGACGCTGCTCGTTCATTACCATAAGATGCTTCCAGAGAGAGCGCGTTCGCATCAGAAGGCTTCGTGATGATGTTCACTACGCCGGCGAGCGCGGAACTGCCGTAGAGATCGGATGCGCCACCTCGCAACACTTCAATCCGCTCAATGGATTCGCGCGGCACGCGTCCCCAATAAACCCAACCACCAAAAGGATCGTTCAAGGGAACATTGTCAGAAAGCACAATCGCGCGGCTGGCACCGCTGGCCCCCAGACCGCGAAGAGAAATCCCCTGCGAGGTTGGATTCGCTGTGCGGCTGCTGCTGCGACGAAACAACGTGAAGCCGGGCACCTGCCGCAAGGCGTCGTCGACAACGAGCGCCGCGGTAGTTCGTAAATCCTCAGAGCGAACTACCGCGATACCGGCAGCAGTTTCGCCGATGCGCGTCTCAGTCCTGGTCGCAGTCACAGTTACTCTTTCGGAAATCGGCGCTGGACGGAGCACAAGGCGCAGTTCACTTGTATCTTCCCCTAAAGGATTCAAGGTTCGTTCAAGGCGCGCGAAGCCCTCGGCTTCAATCAGCAGGGTCAGACGTGAACTGGAAACAGACGCGAATCTAAAGCGGCCGCTTTCGTCCGTTTTTGTTTGTGACTTAAAGGTAGGAGCTGACAGAGTTACTAAGGCGCCGGCGATGTACGCGCCGTTCTCATCCGAAAGCGTACCTGCGACCGCGGGCGTTTGTTGTGTTAGGCGTAGTGACGAATTTGCTGCAAGCTTGGATGGTGAACTCACGAGGAAAAACAAAAGCACAGTGGCGCTGATAACGAAGCTGGCCGATTTGGGCATTGTAAGTATATCGAGTGTCGGAGACTATGCGTCTGTACCGCCGTCTGAATTGAATATCGTGAATGTCTTGTTTCAGAAGTTCTTCCCTTCCCCGCCCGCATCTTAGCACTCATCTAGGCTTGATTACTCACCCTCTTCACTGGGACCGCGGGCGCCCTCGCCCGCAAATGAGCGCGCAAGCGCGAACAACGCGTTCG
>DASYMB010000084.1:0-9954 GCA_036009285.1 Pyrinomonadaceae bacterium
ATTACGCTGTTTATACAACCACCGCTTCCCTGCTCTACTTCGTAAACCTCGGTACGATCGAGCAGCACCCGTGGCACTCTACGACCGCGAGACTGGATAAGCCTGACTGGATTGCGATCGATCTCGACCCAAAACAAGCTCCGTGGGAAAACGTGCTGGAGGTTGCGCTGATCACTAAAGCAGTGTGCGACGAGATCGGACTAAACGCGTTTCCCAAGACTTCGGGCTCGTCGGGAATTCACATCTACCTCCCGCTGAAGCCGACGAACACATATGAAAGTGTGGCTGAGTTTTCGCGGCTGCTGGCGGGAGAGGTCGCGGGGCGCGCGCCAAAGATAGCGACGGTTGAGCGAGCCATTGCCAAGCGAAAGAAAGAGCAGGTTTACGTTGATTGGATGCAGAATGCGCGCGGGAAAAGTCTGGCGGCAGTTTTCACAGCGCGAGCAAAACCAAAGGCTACCGTCTCGATGCCGCTCCGGTGGAAACAAATTGAGCAGGGCGTGAAGATTTCCGACTTTACAGTCAAAAACGTTCCCGCCCTGCTCAAGAAAAATGGGAATGCGTGGTCAGAGTTTTTTGACCAGCGCCAAAAGTTGAAGCTGGGCTGATCAAGCGGAAGCCCGCGCGTCAGCAAGGGCTTTGCTGAAACGCGGGCTGGCACATGGTTGGTTGGAACTGGGCCCTTGCTGACGCGCGGGCTTCTGCTTGGTTCGCTACGGCTTGATCTTCACGCCCGCCGAGAATCGCAAACCATCTTCTCGTTTGTGACTGAAGAAAACCGGTAGGTAATCAACCTGTCCGGCGCGCACGTCAATGTGTTTACCCGCCCTGATGTCCAGGCCGCCGCCAAGCGCCATCGCGAACGCGGTTTCGCTGGTATCGGGACATGTAAAATCATTGTTGCGGAATTTCGACTGGTAGCGCGCTACACCAAACAGCGCGTGCGCGTAAGGGATGAACGGCGATGAATTGCGCCAGTTGTAGCGTGGTCCGCCCACCAGGACATATCTGGAAACGCGCGCGTGGAAGTTGCGCCCGCTCAGGCTGTCAACGAAATCGGTATTGGCAAAGGTAGCGGAAAAATTTGCCACCAATCCAAGATGCTCGGTCACGTTGGCAACAACTTCGGTGGAGACGCCGTTATAGGGAATACGGTCCGAAACAAAATCAACGCGCCGAGTGGTGCCGTTCGGGTTAACGGCCAGCCCGCGACGGTCCAAACGATCGGCACCATTATTGGCCCGCTCGTGAGCGTAGCCGATGAAGAATTCCCAGTGTGAATAGTCGCTCTGGGCAAAACCCGCTGGGGCACAGACGAGCAGGATCGCGAATAACAAAAGTAGCTTACGCATGAGCGGTAGTCCTCCTTGATGATTTCCCATCACCGTGGTCCCTTCGCGGGGCGGCCCGCTTGAGGTCAAATGCATGCAAAGACGCTATGGTGATAAGAAAAATAGGAATCCGCACGTGTTTCCAATTTTTCCCGTTGATTACCCGTTTATTCGAAGGGGGCACTCTTTTATCATGGACTTCAACGCACACGCAAGAACAAATGGCACCAAAAAATTCCGGCGCGGCACAGTTTACTTTGCGGACCTTTGCCAGTTCTTTGCGTTCCCTGCGGTAAGGCCAATTGCGAAAACCGCAAAGGACCCAAAAAAAGATGTAAAGTTACGCAGGCGACTGCCCGCCTCCTTGATTCTGTCTGGATTATTCTTAGCCGCGAGCAGCCTTCAAGCATTGGCGCAACAGCCCGCAAATGTCCCCAGGCCCGGCACACGGAATACTCCTCCCAAAGTCTCTTCCAGCAGTCAGGCCAGGCCCACCTCCAGTCCCGGGTCCAATTCCGTAAGTGATCCGCAGCAGCTACTGGCCGCGGGCCAGGCCGCTCAGGACCAGGGCCGCTTCGATGAGGCGGTGCGAACTTACAATCGCGTGGTCGCGCTATCCGCAAGCCAACCAAAAACCGCAGCGATCGCGCAGCTCAAGATTGGCAACGTTTACATGGCCGAGGGAAAGTTTGGGAATGCTCAGGTTGCTTTCGAACGCGCGTTGGCGCTCAACCCGGGCGACGCCGAAAGCTACAACAACCTGGGTGAAGCGCTGGGTGAGTTAAAACAGTATCCGCGCGCGCTCGAGGCTTTCAACAAAGCCATAAGCCTCGATCAAAAATTACTCAAGGCCAAGTACAATCAGGCGGTCAGCTACGATCGTATGGGCAACTTTCGTTACTCGGAATTCGTGTTTCGCAGTCTAATCAAAAACAATCCGGGATACTCGCTCTCCTACGACGGTCTTGCCGTCACGCTTTCCAAAGCCGGCCGGGCGAAAGAGGCAATCGCATTTCATGAGAAAGCAATTGCTCTCGATCCGCGCGAGCCTTCGTATTACTTCAACTGCGCGATTAGCTACCTCATGCTGGGCAACACCGCCAAAGCTCTCGAGCAACAAGAAAAACTAAAAGCGCTCGATCCCGCCGTGGCTAACCGACTCGCCAGCGTAATCGTCAAGCACCAGATGTGAACGGACTCTCCAACCTTTTCGAGTCGGCGAATGCTTGGAAGTTTTTAGGCAACGTGCCGAGTAAGCCAATTTCACGGATTGGCGATGAGTACGGGCGGCAGGTCGGAGACCTCCGCACATCGAGAGGCAGAGCCCAAACCCAGCGGAAGAAAAAGTATCGCCTCCCAGTGTGATATCTAATTGATCTCGCGCCACCGCGTGCAGAGATCTTTAGCCGCTTCAGCCCAGCTCGGAAATTGAAAAGTGAATCCGGACTGCAGCAGCCGGGTCGGAATAACTCGCCGGCTCTTGAGCACGAGTTCAGTTTCACTGCGAAGAACAAACGCTCCCAGCTCCAACATCCATTCTGTCGCCGGCAGACCGAAAGTTATGCCCCACGCTTTTCTCAAAGTCTGCATGAACTCGACGTTTGGTAGAGGATTGGGCGCGGCGAGATTAACCGGCCCTTCAAGTTCCTCGTGTTGAATCAACCAGTCGACGGTGCGCACAAAATCCTGATCATGGATCCACGAGACAAACTGTTTCCCATCTCCCGACGAACCGCCGAGTCCAAAGCGAGCCAAACGTAAGAGTATATCGAACGGACCGCCGGCGTTCGGAGTCATCACGATTGCCGAGCGCATCAGCACCTTGCGCGTGTTTGGCGCAGCGGCCGCATTGAGTTCGCGTTCCCACTTTTTCACCACGTCGATGCTAAATCGCCAGGTGTCGGGCGCGTTTGGTTCCGAACCGCCGATGATTCCCGTTGCTTCGTCGTTCGGCGCGTCGTAGCGGTGAGCATAAAGCGTTGCCGTGCTGGCCTGAAGCCACACTCGCGGCGCATTGTTGGCCTCGCCAATAGCCTGTCCGACAACTCGTGTTGATTTCACGCGTGAGTCGATGATGGTGCGGCGGTTCTCCACCGTGTAACGGCAGTTCACACTCTGTCCCGCAAGATTGATAACGGCGTCTGCGTCTTCTATTTCCGAAGCCCATTCGCCGAGCGTCTCGCCGTCCCAGTTCGCCACTCGCCACGGCCGCGCCTTGATTTGCGTTCTACTAAGAACGATGACTTCATCGCCGCGCTCGTGAAACGCGCGGGCCAGAACGGTTCCCACCTGACCTGAACCACCCGGGATTACGATCTTCATAGTTACACCCTTCTTAGTAGCACCTGACACGCAGCGCCCAGTGATACTTTCTGAGTGCCAATAGTCTCACCCCATGAATTGACAACCCGCCGCGTTTTCTTTTCAGATTGACTGGCCGCTCTTCGGGCTGAACGCAAAATGCTTCTTTCCTGAATCCATTCGCAAGCAATCAAACAGATTTCAATCAGAATTCGCATAAGCATTTCCAATGGACCAGCGAGGCTAGTTCGCCTGGGCTTCTTCAGTCTCCAAATCGCGAAGTTCCTCGACGAGTTTCAGGGCCCGCTTTCGCACCGGCCGCATGAGTGGATTACTGGCCAGCGAGATGAGCTTGTCGAGAAGATCTACAGTCTGGTCAATCAGCCGGTAGGTGCGCGCGCGCTGGCGTGAAGAATCGTGAATCCAAAAAAGAACGATACCCATGTGGTAAAGCCAAAGCAGGTAAGGCAACTCCGCGCGCAGGTCGTTGGGGATACGCGCCTTCGTTTGCTCTACCAGTTGTTCGAAAAGCTTGACGCTGTCCCGCCGCACTGGAGCCGACGCGTGTGCGAAGGGATTGAGTGGACTATGCGGATCGGCCGCCGTCTGAAAAAGCACGCCGGCAAATTCATGATACGGCTCAAGTGTCTCGATCTTGAGCCGCATCACAGCCAGCAGGCGCGCTTTCAAGGACGATTCTTTTTCGAGCGCCGGCAGCGAGGCTTGCAAGTGATCTTCGTGTATGCGGTGATAGAACGCCTGGATCAAATGGTCCTTCGAGCCGAAGTAATGATAAGCGTTCCCGAGCGACACGCCGGCCTGCTCGGCAATGGCGCGCATGGTTGTCGCTTCGTAGCCACGCTCGTGAAGCATCTCCAAAGCCGTACTCAGGATGAGTGCTTTCGTCTGTTCACCCTTCACTGTCTTCGTAGTGTTGGTTTTCTTTGAAGACTTCATTTTCGTTACCTCGACAATCCGGGAGCGCGACTAATCTGATACCGGTGCTGCGAAATCAATGAGACTACTCGACGCACCGTGGGCAACAACTCTGGCGACGCGAGACGATAGGACCAGGAGCGATAGCCGCTGAGCGCCCACAGGACCATGAGCCACGCTTTCGGACCGAAGTAAACGGCGCCCTGATCGCTGATCACTGTGAGATCGTTTGCGGTCGGCTCATGGTCCAGGTTTGGAAATCGCGTTCGCGCCTCGTCGGACTTAACCGGCACGAGCGCCAGTTGCACCAGTTTGGGTTGCTCCTCGAGCCATTCGTGTACGCGCCGGCACAATCCGCAAGCAGGATCGTAAAGTACTGTTAGCGACGACATGGCTCAGGCCTCCCGCACCGCCGTGAAAGCATCCGGAGCAACAGGCGGCGCATTGTGCAGCGTCGCGCGGCGCCGCATGCGGCTGAAGATGAAGAGATTGAAGAAGTGCATTCCGCCCAGAACGAGCAGCACCATGCCCACCTTCACAGACAACGCTTCAATGCCCTGCTGCGCCGAGGCCAGGCTATATCCAAGCTTAAGTGCAAGGCTGACGTAGCCGAGGTTAATCAGGTAGAAGCCAACCACCAGCAGATGATTAACCGAATCCGCGAGCGACTCATTACCGTGAAAGACGTCGACCAGAAATACGCGGCCGTTCTTATGTAGCGTGTGTGCAACCCAAATAGTCAGGCCAATACTGATCGCGAGGTAAACCAGGTAAGTGATGATCTCAACCGACATAACCGCCTCCTTTTGGAACGACGCTCGGAATTGAACGTGTTCAAGTGCACGATACTCCGCACCGGAGCAGCTGTCAAGAACTTTTTTGAACGAGTTCAAAAAATATTTGGTGTTGGTTGAAAGAGGCCTTGAGGGAGCCCGGCGTTTCTAGCAAAGTCGGCGGCAGCAGCCGGAGGGCTGAAAGAAAGTGGCCGGTGGTCGAAGCTTTAGCACAGAGCACCCGGAAAGCATTTTAGAAAATTAGGACCCTGTGAAGTGTGCAAGAGATGGAAGGAGCAAGCCTTGCTAAATAATCTTGTATGCTGAATAAGGTGCGAGAGAAAAGTAACGAGAAATATCGTGGCAGAAATGATGTGGCACTCCTCCGGAGTGCTGCCATTTTGTCCGCGTCGTTCCGGTGGTCTACGCTTACGCTTCGACCACCGGCTACTATTTTGCAGCCTTCCAGGCTGTCTACCTCCAGCTACGATCCAGCGGTCGTCTAGTCTGTTTAGTAGTGTTCAGACGTCCTGGCTGGTTTCCCTTTTCGCTTGCGGTCGCGCTTGCGTTCGTCAACTCCCTTTAGCGAGGCCAGCGGCCAGAGCTTGTGTTCAACTTCGGCCAGGCCCGCTTCAGTGACCGCGCGCAGCACTTCCTCTGAAGACTTATAAGCGGGCGCCGCTTCATCCAGCGGCACGCGCCCGTCGAGATTCACCAGTATGCCGGCAGCGGCATACTCGTCGTCGATGTGTCGCTGCGATAGCGTACGCGTGGCCTGGCCGCGAGAGAGCCGGCGACCAGCGCCATGGTTTACCGAGAAGCCACTCTTCACCGCGCCGGCGAGCGGGCGGAGAATGTAGCTGTAGTCCTTATTGCTGCCGGGTATTAACACTGGATGCCCCGAATCTTCCCATGCAGTTCCCTTCAGAGAGGGGTGTCCCGCCGGAAAAGATCTGGTCGCGCCTTTGCGATGCACCCAGACGTCGCCAAAATCCGGATGCCATTCTTTCTGGACCAGGTTGTGGCTAATCTCATAGATCAATTCGAGCGGCGCGTGAAAAACTTCATGAAAGGCTTCAGCGACCGCTTCGAAAATAATCAGACGATTGAGAATCGCGTAGTTGCCGCCTGCGGCCACGGCGTTTAGATAATCGCGGTAGTGTCGCGAGTCGGGCGTGAAGTATCCCAGGTCAATATCCGTCGCTGCCTCAGGTCGCTCTACGCGCGCCATCTCAAAGTAGTTCGTTGCCAGTCCGTGGCCGAAGCCGCGGCTTCCCGTATGGACTTGCACGAATAGCTGCTGGGTCATCTCGGAACGTTGCAACTCGATGAAGTGGTTGCCACCGCCGAGGCTGCCCAGTTGGTCCATGCCACGTTCGGGTCTGCCCTTGCCTCCCCGCGGGATGGCCCAGTCGTCGTCTACGGGAATTCGGTGTCGCTCCGCGCGGCTGCGGTCAAACGAGGCGCCATACTTCTTGACGTAATATTCAGCGCCGCCGCGCACGAGGTGGTTAA
Source organism: Pyrinomonadaceae bacterium (assembly GCA_036009285.1). Taxonomy (GTDB): domain Bacteria; phylum Acidobacteriota; class Blastocatellia; order Pyrinomonadales; family Pyrinomonadaceae; genus PSRF01. The sequence goes on from DASYMB010000084.1 coordinate 6,857, forward strand.
ACTCGCTTTCCGAGAGCTGGCCCAACCGTTCGCTCTTGCCGCCTGAGCCCATTTGCACGCGCTTCATCACGGCGCGATTGAACTTCAGTTTTCTATCCGGGGTGGCCTCGTCGGCGGACACCTCCGACCGCGCGCTCATCATGCCGCAGCCGATGTCGTAGCCTACGGGTCCCATCGCGACGGCTCCACTGTTTGCGTCTGTGAGAATTACGCAGCCCACCGGCACGCCGTAGCCGTAGTGGACGTCTGGTGTGATCACTACGAGCTTAACTCCGGGAAACCGCGTTGCATTTACGATCTGGCGATAAAGATTATCCTCGGCACTGGCAAACAACGACTCCGTGAGAAAGAGGCGCACCGGCACGTCGCCAATGTCTTCAGTCTGAAGCGTGAAGTAGCCGGCCCCACTCGGCGATGCAAACGACTTCCAGTTTGCCGCGTTCTTTAAATTCTTATCTGCCTTCAGAGTCTGGCCTCTCCTGTGCGCGCTTAGGTCTGTTCCAGACTTAGTCATCCCTCAAAACTCCCCAACTGCTTAGGAAATATCGCTCATAGGTGCTCGCGTTCTTTCGCGCAGCTCACGAATTATTCTCGACGCTATCTCTTCTACGTTATCACTCTCGGCCACTGTAATTCTCGCGTCCGCCAGTTCGTAAATTCCCTGACGCTCGCGGTAGAGTTCTTGAGCCAACTCGCGGGAATGCGCCAGGGGCCGGGTCTTCCCTCCAGCCTCAATCCGCTTCCAGCACAACTCAAAAGGCGCGTCGAGCCAAACTGTAAAGGCGCCGTTATCAGCGATCAGCTTGCGGTTTTGCGCCATCGTCCAGGCGCCTCCACCCACTGCCACAATGCGCGCGGCCCCTTCAAGCAACGCTTCACGCAGCATCCGCGTTTCAATTTCGCGGAACCTGTTTTCGCCGTTTTGCTCGATTATTTCTTTTGGACTACGCCGTTCATTATTCATAATCAAGTCGTCCAGATCGACGGCCGCACAGCCGAGCCTTTGGGCAAGCTCACGAGCTAGCGTCGTCTTCCCAGTTCCCATGAACCCGACGATGATGATTTGATTGGTCACTACTCGAGCTCTCCGGATACCGTTTCAGCAAAGCCGATTGTAAACGGCGCTCATCGGCGATTCCTATTGGATCGCGGCTTGGGTAACGTTCTTGACAGGCGACATGCTCGCATGTTAAACCCTCGATCTTCCGTAGCTTTGGAGTTCAAAAACGAGACCCATACAACGAGATCCCGGCCAGGCAGTCCGGCTTGGTATTGGTGGTATTGGCTCCGTAGCGGCCATGTCTTTTTATTGTGACACCAGATGTGACTTTAGAGACCACTGAACTCAAATTCCCCAGCCGTCTTGAGACTGTTGGTGATGGCGCTGCCGCAGTTACTGAGTTCATGGATCGCCTCGGTATCGCTGAAGATGTCGCCTTCGGTATAGACATGGCAGTCAGGGAGGCGATAACGAACGCAGTAATTCACGGCAACAAACTCGATGGCGCGAAGATCATTGAGGTCAAGTTAACACACACGCCGGAAGGTTTTGAGATCAGCGTGCACGACGAGGGAACAGGGTTCAATCCAAACGAGGTCCCAGATCCGACCAGGGATGAAAATATCTTAAAAACTTCGGGGCGCGGGATTTTTTTTATGCGCAACTTTATGGACGAGGTCGAGTGGTCGGCGGATCCGCAGGGTGGAACCAACGTGCGCATGACCAAAAAACTATAGAGCTGGGAGCGCAGGCATCTTGCCTGCCTCAAGGTTCATGGCTACGTAACGGCGGCAGGCAGGATGCCTGCGCTCCCAGCGGAGCCAATTCTAAATTGCGATTTGCGTTTGCGTTAAGTCGTCGCCAGACCCTCGGGACCAAAACGGTCGAGCGGAGATGAAACCGGCAGCGCAAATCTTTAAAGGAGATTCCTGAAAATGGCAGAGCTAAATATTTCTGAGCGCCACGTAGGAGACGTTACCATCCTCGATATGGACGGCAAGATAACCATTGGCGAAGGCAGCGTCGCGCTTCGCACTGCGATACGTCGGCTGCTCGAGGAAGGCAAGAAAAAAATCCTGCTCAACCTCGCGAAAGTGGGCTACATCGATTCCAGCGGTATCGGCGAACTGGTCTCGAGCTACACCGCGATTAACAAGGAGGGAGGCCAGTTGAAGCTTCTCAATCTCACTCAGAAACTCGAGGACCTCCTGACCATTACGAAACTGCTGACCGTGTTTGACGTGTACGACAGCGAAGAAGAAGCCCTCGCCAGTTTCAAGTAGTGGCACCCAAGCAGGTGGCACTTTAAGTGTTCCGTGCGGCGTTAGACCTAATCGCGACAACCCAGATTGGTCGCAAATTTCAAGGGAGATAAAAGATGGCAGAACTCGAGGTTAAGGAGCGACAAGCTGGCGACGTTACGATTCTGGACTTGAATGGGTCGGTAAGGATGGGCGAAGGGGCCATCGCTCTTCGTAACGCGATTCGCGGTCTCAACGAGCAAGGGAAAAAGAAGATTCTTCTCAATCTCGGTGGCGTGAAGAATGTGGATTCGAGTGGGATCGGCGAGTTGATTGCAAACTACACGACGATCAGCCGCGATGGTGGGCAACTCAAACTGCTGAACCTGACGGATAAGATTCAGAATCTTCTGGTCATCACCAAGCTCCTGACTGTGTTCGACTCTTACGACAACGAAGCTGAGGCTTTGAACAGTTTCAAATAGGTAAGACAGGCATTCCTACCTGTCTTTGTTCCAGGCAACGACTCGGCAACACCAAGACAGGCAGGAATGCCTGTCCTACAAAATGTTTCGTTCCCACTTTCGCCGTTTGCTCGCGCTGGATGATCCACCTGAGCGAACGGCGCTTGCTTTCTCGCTTGGAGTTTTCATTGCCTTCTCGCCCTTCATCGGACTTCATACGATCATGGCAACTCTCGTTGCCTTTCTCTTCCGCTTCAACAAGATCGCAGTTTACAGTGGAACATTCGTCAACAACCCCTTCCTTACGCTCGTTCCCATTATCGTGGCCTCCTACGCCATAGGCGCATTTATTCTCGGACGCCCGCTGCAAATTCCTGCCGCCGGAATGGAACT